>JAYSVE010000754.1:0-3192 GCA_043718725.1 Methylibium sp. | reverse complement strand
AACCACTCGATGGTTTGGGCCAGGCCGCGTTTGAGCCCGCCGACCCCGCCATATTCGGGTTGCCAGCCGGCAAGTTCGCGGGCGCGCGTGTTGTCGGCCCACAGCCTCTCGACCTCGCTGCCCGGCGGTCGCATGCGCTGTTCGTCGCTCGTGAACTCGACCTCCCGACCCATCAACTCGGCAATCATCCTGGCCGTGTCGCCGATCGAAACCTCGAAGTTGCTGCCGATGTTGACCACCTGGCCCAGCGCGGCGTCGCATTCGGCGATGGCGACAAAGCCGCGCACGGTGTCTTGCACGTAGTTGAAGTCGCGTGTGGGGTGCACTGCGCCGAGCTTGACCTGGCGCATGCCGGAGGCGATCTGCGTGATGATGGTCGGAATCACGGCGCGGGCGGATTGGCGCGGGCCGTAGGTGTTGAAGGGGCGAATCACCGCAACCGGCGTCTCGAACGACAGGAAGAAGCTGGTGGCGATCTGGTCGGCGCCGATCTTGCTGGCGGAGTAGGGCGACTGGCCCTGGAGTGGGTGTTCCTCGGTGATTGGCACGAAGCGCGCCGTGCCGTAGACCTCGCTGGTGGAGGTGTGCACAACCCGTTGCACGCCCAGTTCACGCGCCGCCTGCACCACGTTGAGCGTGCCCTTGACGTTGGTGTCGATGTAGGTGTCGGGCGAGTGGTAAGAGTAGGGGATGGCGATCAAGGCTGCCAGGTGCAGCACCACATCGCAACCCCGCATCGCGGTGCGAACCCCATGCGGGTCGCGGATATCGCCGGGAAAGACGTCGAGTGACTGCCTGATGCGCTCGTCCGCCTCATCGAGCCAGCCCCAGGAGTTGAAACTGTTGTAGCAGACGAAGGCGCGCACGTCGTGGCCTTGGGCGACAAGGGTTTCGGTCAGGTGCGAACCGATAAACCCATCGGCGCCCGTGACGAGGATTTTCTTGCCTTGGAGCTTCATAGTGGCTTGGTGGGAGTGTGGTCGCGACGAGCGGACTGGCCGATGTCGGTCAGACTCGGGTGGGGAATTCGCGCAGCGCGAAGGCGACATTGTCGATCACGCGTTGTTGGTCGTTGGTGGTGAGGTCTGCACTCATCGGCAGGCTCAACACGGTCTCGCTCGCAGTCACGCTTGCCGGACAGCTGCCTGTCGACCCGTAGGCAACATAGGCTGGTTGATGATGCAGCGGCTTGGGGTAATGAATGGCGCTGGGCACGCCGGCCATGGTGAGTGTCGATTGAACGTCGGCGCGACGCTGGACGAATATGGTGAACTGGGCCCAGACGCAATCGCGATCGGGCCGGACGGCCAGCAGCCGCAGGCCAGGAACGCCGGCCAGGCGCGTCGCGTAGCGCGCCCCGAGGGCACGGCGCTGTGCCAGCTCCCACTCGAAGCGCTCAAGCTTGGCGAGCACGACCGCGCACTGCAGCGTGTCCATTCTCCCGCCCACGCCGACGCGCGTGTGGTGGTAGCGCTTGCTCTGGCCGTGCACTCGGATCTCGCGGCAGGCCTGGGCCATCGTGTCGTCGTTGGTGAAAATGGCGCCGCCGTCGCCATAGCAGCCCAGTGGCTTGCTCGGAAAGAAGCTTGTGCAACCGAAGGTGCTGAGGTTGCAACTCTTCTTGCCCTTGTAGGTCGCGCCAAAACTCTGCGCAGCGTCTTCGATCACGGGGATGTTGCCATGGCGTGCGGCGATGGCGTTGATTTCGTCCATGTCGGCCACCTGGCCGTAAAGGCCTACCGGCATGATGGCGCGGGTGCGGGGCGTGACGGCGGCTTCGATCTTCGACACGTCGATGTTGCAGGTGTCAGGTTCGATGTCGACGAACACCGGCGTGCCGCCGGCGAGCACGATCATCTCGGCCGTGGCGGCAAAGGTAAATGGCGTGGTCACGACTTCGTCGCCCGACTTCAGGCCGAGGGCCATCAACGAGATCAACAGTGCTTCGGTGCCGCTTGCGACGGTGATGCAATGCCTGGCGCCGGTGAAGGCGGCAAGCCTGTCTTCGAGTTCCTTGACCTCGGGGCCCATGATGTACTGGCCGTGGTCGAGGACACGTTGGATGCGCGTGTTGATGGAATCGCGCAGCGCCGCGTACTGGGCCTTGAGGTCGATGAAATCCAGCGGCTTGAGGGTTTCGGGAGCGTTCATGGCAAGTCCTGCGCAGTCATGGAGGGGCGCTCAGGCGCCGGCCAGCGACACCTTTGCGGCGCTGAGGAAATAGAGGTCGTTGGTGTGCGGGCAGCGGGCCTTGCCGTCACCGCTGAGCGGAAGGTCCAGCCGCTCGCCGTGGCGGCTCATCCAGCCGATCTGGCGCGCGGGAACGCCCACCATCAGCGCGAAGTCGGGCACATCGCGGTTGACGACGGCGCCAGCGCCGATGAAGGCATGGCGGCCGATCGTCGTGCCGCAGACGATGGTGCAGTTTGCGCCCAGCGTCGAGCCGCTGCGAACCAGCGTGCGGCGGTACTCGTCCTTTCGGGTCACGGCCGAGCGCGGGTTGTAGACGTTGGTAAACACCATGCTGGGCCCGCAGAACACATCGTCCTCGATCGTCACCGCGTCATACACCGACACGTTGTTCTGGATCTTGACGTTGTTGCCAATGCGCACGTCGTTGCCCACATAGACGTTTTGTCCAAACGAGCAGTGTGCGCCGATGCGCGCGCCGGCGCTGATGTGCACAAAGTGCCAGACGCGGCAGTCGGCGCCCAGAACGGCGCCGTCATCGACGATGGCCGATGCGTGAATGGTCGTCGCCACCGATCGGCCTTCAGTACGCCAGCGGCAGGCTGATGCGCTTGCCGTCGCGTGCGGACATGTACAAGGCGATCAGCAACTCCAGCGACTTGAGCCCTTCGCGCCCGTCGGTCTCGGGCTGTGCCTCGCCGCGCAGCGCGCCGATGACGTTGTCGTAGTACCTCGGGTGGCCGTGGCCGTAGACCGACGTGGTCTGGTAGCTCGCCGCGGTCACTTGCTCATCCATTGGATCGCTGGCATCAAACTGCCAGTTCTTGATTTCGTTGACAGCCACGCCACCGATGCAGGCCGAGCCCTTTTCGCCCAGGATGGTGATCGAGCCCTCGAGGTTCTTCGGGTAGGTGAGCATCGTCACGTTGATGGATCCCATCGCGCCATTGCGCCACTTGAGCGCGGCCACGCCGGTGTCCTCGACTTCAATGTTGCGTGCCA
>JAYSVE010000753.1:0-3197 GCA_043718725.1 Methylibium sp. | reverse complement strand
TGCTGTGCCCGCAGGCACCCGACAACATCGCCGCCGAAATGCGCCACGGCGACGCGGCCGCCACGGCCCAGGCCTTTGCACGCGCCGCCCACACGGTCTCGCTGGAAGTCGTCAACCAGCGCCTGGCCCCCAGCCCGATGGAGCCGCGCAGCGTGCGCGCCGAAGTCGACGCCGCGACCGGGCGGCTGCAGGTCCGCCTCAGCAGCCAGATGCCCACCGGCGTGCTCAATTCACTGTGCGAGGCGATCCCCGGCCTGAAGGCCGAGCAGGTGCGCGTGAGCGTCGGCGACGTCGGTGGCGGCTTCGGCAACAAGACCGGCATCTACCCCGAAGACCTGCTCGTGGCCTATGCCGCGCTGACGCTCAAGTGCCCGGTCAAGTGGCAGGCCGAGCGCGCCGAAGAATTCCTATCGGCCTACCACGGCCGCGACGTCATCAGCCGCGCCGAGATGGCGCTGGACGCCAACGGCCGCGTGCTCGCGTTGCGGGTGCGCTCCTACGCCAACGTCGGCGCCTACGCGACCATGGTGGGGGTGGTCATCCAGGTGCTGATCGGGCCGTGGGTCTCGACCAGCATCTACGACATCGCCACCATCGACCTGCATTTCAGCGCCGTGATGACCAACACCACGCCCACCGGCGCCTACCGCGGCGCCGGG
Organism: Methylibium sp.; assembly: GCA_043718725.1. Classification (GTDB taxonomy): domain Bacteria; phylum Pseudomonadota; class Gammaproteobacteria; order Burkholderiales; family Burkholderiaceae_C; genus LGRD01. Next base: position 2,538 of record JAYSVE010000753.1, on the reverse strand, counting down.
CGCCCCGAGGCCATCTACCTCACCGAGCGCCTGTTCGATGCGGCCGCGCGCAAGATGAAGCTGGACCCGGCCGAACTGCGCCGGCGCAACATGATCCGCCCCGAGCAGATGCCCTACACCAACCCGATGGCGCAGGTCTACGACAGCGGGCGCTTCGAGAAGATCCTCGACCAGGGCCTGGCACTGGCCGACTGGCGCGGCTTCGATGCGCGGCGCGCGGCCAGCACCAAAACCGGCAAACTGCGCGGTCGCGGCATCGCCACGTTTTTAGAGTGGACCGGCGGCAACGTCTTCGAAGAAAAGGTGTCGGTCAACATCACCCCCGACGGTGTGATCGAGATCGTCTCGGCCACCCAGGCCATGGGCCAGGGCATCGCCACCAGTTACGCGCAACTCGCGGTCGACGTGTTCGGCGTGGCCATCGATCGCATTCGCGTCGTCCAGGGCGACACCGACCGGGCGCAAGGCTTCGGCAGTGCCGGGTCGCGCTCCCTGTTCACCGGCGGCACGGCCGTGCAGGTGGCGTCCGAGCGCACCGTCGAACACGGCAAGCAACTCGCCGCCGATGCGCTCGAGGCCGCGCCGGCGGACATCGAATACCGCACCGGGCGCTACCAGGTGGTCGGCACCGACCTGGGGATCGACCTGTTCGAGCTGGCCGGGCGCCAACCGGCGAGGCAGATCCACTTCGAGGCGACCACCAGCGCCGGCGGGCCGACCTGGCCGAACGCCTGCCATGTGTGCGAGGTCGAGGTCGACCCGCAGACCGGCCATGTCGAGGTCGTCGCCTACGCCTCGGTCAACGACATCGGCCGCGTCGTCAGCCCCATCATCGTGCGCGGCCAGATCGAAGGCGGCGCGGTACAAGGCATTGGCCAGGCGCTGTGCGAGCAGGTCCTCTACGACCGTGACAGCGGCCAGTTGCAAAACGGCAGCTACATGGACTACGCCATGCCGCGCGCCGACGTGAGCTGCTTTTTCAAGACCGAGTTCGACACCTCGATTCCCTGCCTGACCAACCCGCTGGGCGTGAAGGGCGTGGGTGAGCTGGGCACCATCGGCGCCACGCCGGCGGTCGTCAACGCCGTTATCGACGCGCTGGACCATGCGGGCTTGGGGCGTGATGCGGAACGGGTGCAGATGCCATTGACGGCGCCGCGGGTGTGGGCGGCGTTGAAGGGGGAGTTTGGGGTGTCGCCGATTGCGGGGTAGTGGATGTCGGGGTTTCCCCTGCTCGGTTTGTCTTTGTTTGTGGACCCTCCTGACCTCGTAGCCTGGACTACTGTCGTGGCCTTCCCTCCTGCCGTGACTCTGGAGCAGTATCTGCACCAAGCGCAGTTCGCCTTGTTTGCGTGCCAAATGGTCGAGGAGACGCTCAAGTCGATACTGATGTACGCGCGAGAGGTGAACGCGATCGCGCGAACCGAGTACGCGCTGATCCCGATTACAGATGACGCGCTTGATGAGCTTCCCTTGGGTCGACTCACAAAGCAGTATGAAAAGGCGTTTCCTTCATCAAGTGTCGCTGCGGACCTTCACGCGCTTCGCTTGGAACGTAACCACTGCGCCCACAGAGCGCTTGTGCTCGGTTTCATGAGTGAGGTCGTAGAAGGCGTGTCCTTGCAAACGGAGTTCAATCGGATCGAGAGTGCGGGCAAGCTAGCTTGGTCATGCTTTGAGTCACTCAAGATAGAAATGCATAGCGCGGCGAACCGTTTGAAGAACCTTCGTATCCAAGATGTCGGCTGATCGCGAGCGCTGTCGTTGGGCGGTATGAGCCGGAAGAAGACATGCACAGACTCAGTCCTCTCTTTTCCATCTCATTGTTCGTGGCCTGTACGTCCGGTAGTCCAGTGCAGGCGCCAAATATCCGGGTCGCGGCGCCCGATGCCGTGGTGGCCTGCCAATACCGAGACACGGTGTACGGTACTTCCTCCTTGTACGGCGTGTTCGCCGAGAAGGGCATAGAGAACGCTCGTCTCTCGGCATTCGAAAAGGCGCTATCCCTCGGGGGAACACATATGGTGTGGGAGCCCGTTGCGCAGCGCCACGGATCATCTCAAGTTGCTGGGCGAGTCTATGTTTGCGCAAAGTGAGACCAGAAGGCGGCGTCATTTCGACGCAGTACGTCACAGGTCGCCTTTCGGAGGGCGCTGACCATGCGCCGTACAACCCGTATCCGCCCCGAAATGATCGATGCCGAGCGAGCCAAGATCGCCGCAGGCGAATACGCCACCGAAAGCGAAGTGATCCGCGATGGTCTGCGTGCGCTGCTGGCGCGCGACCGGGCCGTCGAGGGCTGGCTTCGCGGTGATGTGGCCGCCGCCTACGACGCGCTGAAGGCCGACCCGGCACGGGCGGTCAGCGTGGACCGCGTCAAGGCGCGGCTTGCCGCCGTGCACAAGAAGACCACCACCAAGATGTGATGCCGTTGTACACGCTTGTCTTCGCGCCCGAAGCCGACGATCAGTTGGAGGAGTAGTACCTCTACATCGCGGCCCAGGCATCGCCTGCGATCGCCGAGCGGTACACGTCCGC
>JAYSVE010000752.1:0-7541 GCA_043718725.1 Methylibium sp. | reverse complement strand
CAGCCCAGCCCCATGCCCAGCCACCATATCCAGGAAATCCCTATCGTGATGGTGGCGGTGCCGCCACACCATGAGGTGACCGACGGCACGCTGTACTCCCTGCGCCAGGCGGTGGCGCATTCGCTCGGCAACCGCCCCGGCGCTCGGCTGGCCTGCGTGACGGTGATCTCACCGAGTGAAACCAGCTACACAGAGAGCGGCAGGAGCGAACCCCAAGTCCACCTGCGCCACCTTACGGTGATGATGCAATGGGCCAAGGGCCTGGACCTGATAGGGCATCAACCCTCGTACCATGTGTTGGAGTCCAACGACGTGGCCCAAACCCTGGTCCGCTACGCGCAGGGGAACCACGTGAGCATGATCGTCATGGGCGCCGCAACCCACGGTCTGCAGATGCAGCGCCTGGTGGCCACCGTCCCGATCAAGGTGGCCATGAACGCGCCCTGCACCGTCATCCTGGTCAAGCAGCAGTTGCCCTTCGAGCTGCTCACGCGCTGAGGCGAAGGCTGCCGCCCTGGGCGTGAACAGGCGTAGGCGCTGCGGTCGGCCGGGTCCAGGGGGTCGTGTTCGAACAGTCCGGCCATGTGCACGTTGCCGTGCAGCGGGCCGACGGCAGCGTCCAGTGCGTCTGCGGCTGAAGCGGGTGTGGCCAGCGCCGAAACCCATCTGGTCAGACACTCGCCGCCGTCCAATGTGTCGGCGGCGGCTTGCAACGCAGCGGCGCTGATGTCCACCCGCAGCACCAACGCACCCGTGTCCAACAGCAAGGTCGGTGGCGGTTGTGGCGTTCATCAGCGGTGGAACTGCGGTGTGCGCCTTTCCTGGAAAGCGCGCACACCTTCGTCGAACGATGGCTTGTCCAGCAGCGCGCCTGCAGCCGGCGCTCGTGGTCCATCTGCGCGGCCAGGTCCTGCAGTTGCGCCTGCTCAAAGGTGTGGCGCACCGCGCGGCAGACGCCGGATGGCGCGTCGGCCAGGCGGCGCGCGGTGGTGGGTGCTTCCTCGGCCAGCGCGGCAGCGGCCACGCTGCGCCAGATGAGGCCCCAGCGTTCTGCGGTGGGCGCGTCGATGCGTTCGCCCAGCATCGTCACGGCCTGTGCGCGCGCCCAGCCGATCAGGCGCGGCAGCTTCCAGCTGGCGCCCAGGTCGGGCACCAGGCCGAGCTTGGGCGCGAAGGTCAACACGAAGCTGGCGCTGTCGGCCGCAGCGGGACCGAGCCGGGCGCCGTCTATGCGGCCGTCCTCAAAGAGCAATGAGCCGGTAGACCATGACGGACCTTCCTCTGGCCGGAAAAGTGGCTCTCGTGACAGGCGCGGGCCGAGGCATCGGACAGGCGATCGCCATCGGCTACGCGAAGGCCGGCGCCGCGGTGTGCTGCGCGGCGCGGTCGCAGGCCGAAATTGACGAAAGGGTCGCCCTGATCAGCCAGGGCGGCGGCAGGTCATCCTGCATCACCGCCGACGTGACCGACTGCGCATCGATGGAAGGCGCCTTTCGGCACGCGGCAAGCACCTTTGGCGGCATCGACATCGTGGTCACCAGCGCCGGCAGCTCGGTCGGGAACAAGCTCGTCGAAGAGTCCGATCCGGTGCTCTGGAAGCAGGCCGTCGACACCAACCTGATCGGTGCCTATCACACGGCCAGGGCTGGGATTCCGCATTTGCGCGCGCGCGACGCAGGCAAACTCATATTCATCGGATCGGGAATGGGCCATCGCAGCGCAGCCACCCGCTCGGCCTACGCTGCGTCCAAGGCCGGCCTGTGGATGCTGGTGCGGGTGCTGGCCCAGGAACTGGTCGCTCACGGCATCTGCGTCAACGAGCTCATTCCGGGCCCCGTGCTCACGGCCTTCATCGCAGGTCGGGAAGAGGCCCTGCGCGCCGGCGCCGCCGGCGGCGAGTGGATGAAACAACCGGAAGACGTCGTACCAATGGCCCTGTTCCTGGCGCTGCAGCCGCTCAACGGCCCGACGGCCCGACGGCCCGACGGGGCAGAGCTTCCGCCGATTGCGTGGATCCCGCTCGCGATCATTTTCTTTTCCGGTCTGCCGCGCTTCGCCTTCCTGATTTTTCTCGGCGCCTTTTTCCCGATCTACACGGCCACGCAAGTCGGCGTAGCACGCGTCGAGCCGATCCATCGCAAGGTGTTTTCGGTTCACGGCGCAAGCAAGTTCCAGATCCTGACGCGCGTCGTCGTTCCGACCGTGTTGCCGGATATTTTCGGCGGCATGCGTATCGGCATGGGTGCTGCCTGGCTGACCATCGTCGCGGCCGAGCTGACCGGGGGAACATCGATCGGTCTGGGCCGGATGATGGTCGACTACTCCGAGCTTTTGAAGATCCCCGAGGTCATTGTCGGCATGCTCCTGATCGGCGCGATCGGCTTCGTCCTCAACGAGGCTTTGCTGCTGATCGAGAAGCGGCTCTTCCGCTGGCGCTGGCAAGTCTCGCTTTGAGCCGGCATCGCGCTGCGAGGTAGATACCGATGGACGCCGCTGCAAACATCAAGGTGCGGGTCAAGGAGTCGCATCGTTATGGCGATCTGCTGGTGCACGACCGGATCGAGTTCGACGTGAGAGAAAACGAGTTCCTGTGCGTCGTCGGCCAGAGCGGCTGCGGCAAGAGCACCTTGCTGGACATCCTCGCGGGGCTGATGAAGCCTTCAGAAGGGCACGTGCTCATCGACGGCCAGCCTGCCGATCCGAAGAAGCAGAACATCTCTTTCGTCTTTCAGGAGCCTTCCAACCTGCCGTGGCTCACGGTGCGGGACAACATCGCGACCGGGCTGAAGATCAAGAAGGTGCCACCCGCCGAGATCACCCGAATTGTCGACGAGGTCATCGACATGGTCGGCCTGCACGGATTCGAAAAGTACTATCCACACCAGATCTCGGGCGGCATGAAACAACGCGTCGCCATTGCGCGCGCCTTCGCGACGGATGCCCATGTCATTCTGATGGACGAGCCCTTCGTCAGCCTCGATCAGCACACGCGGGAGAAGATGCAGCAGGAGATTCTTGATATCTGGCTGCATCGCAAGCGGACCATCATCTTCGTCACGCACAACCTTGAAGAAGCGGTCTTCCTGGGCGACCGGGTCATCATTCTTTCGAACAAGCCGGCACGCGTGAATGAAGAGATGGAAATCGACCTGCCGCGTCCGCGCGACGTGCTCAGCGCTGAATTCAACGCCTTGCGAATCAAGTGCGCCGGGTCGTTGAACGCCATGCGCGTGAAGAGCGTCGAGGCCACGGCTTTCTGAGATTCAAGCATCGACATTCAAGCATCGAGTTTCAAGCATCAGTTTCAAGGAGACACCCAAATGAATACTTCCCTCGTAAGTCCGCTGCGGTCCTTTCCGAGCCGATTCGTTCGCCAGGCATCGCTGGCGCTGGCGGTTGGCATGAGCGCACTTCCTGCGCTGGCCCAGACCCCGCCGCTGCAGACCATTCGGCTGGCCGACCAGCCTTCGGCGGAAGTGAGCTACGCCGTGGTGTGGGTCGCCGAGGCGTTGGGTTACTTTGCCGCCGAGGGCATCAAGATCGAACGAAAGACGTTCGCCAATGGTCTGGCAGGCCTGCTGGAATTCGCCAACGGCAACCTTGACGCGCAGATGGCAGCCATCGCCCCGTTCATGCAGTTCGCCGCACGCGCAGGCGACTTCAAGATGGTCATTTCTTTGACCAAGGGAAATTCGGCGCTGGTGGGGCTTAAGCAATACAAGTCGTACGCCGATCTGAACGGCAAGAAGGTCGGTGTTCCGGGGTTGGGCACGACCCACGACGCGGTCCTCGCGTATGTCGAGCAAAGTCAGAACCTGAAGTTTCAACGGGTGTTCGGAAAGATCACCGAGATCGCGATCATGATCGACAAGGGCGAAATCGATGCCTACATCGGCTGGGAGCCGGCATCCGAGATGGCCATCGCGCAGAACCCGAAGCTGCACTACGTCGCGCAGCTGCCACCGATCAAGAACGTCGAAAGCCTGGAGATGATCGTGCAGACCAAGCTGGCCAAAGAGAAGCCTGAGCTCGTCTTCGGCTTCGTCAGGGCGATCAGGAAAGGCATCGAATTCGTGAAGGCGAATCCAAAGGAAAAGGTGGCGCAGCTCATCGTCACGAAAAGGGGCGATCCAACGGCATTGCCGATCATCATGAGCGCCCTCGACTCGGTGATCCTGACCGAGCCGCGTGTCGACATGGCGTCGACGCGAATACTCATGCGGACCATTTCGCAGCAAGGGAAGATCCCCGAGGAACTGGCCAAAGACGTCGATGGCTGGATGGCCAAGTACATCGACTATTCCTTTCTCGACAGCGCCGAAAGGTCCCTGGGACTGGCCAAGTAACGAACGACCCCGAAAACTTCTAGTCTGAAGTTCCCCCAACCGCCGAGCGAGTTTGTCCCTGCACGACAAGCACTTGGCGTGAGATCGGGGTTCCGGTTCCTGTCTACAACCGGATCTGCTGGAGCAGCTCGAAGGCTTGCTGTTGCTTCGCGTTGGGCGTGGTGAGAACCTCGAACGTCGGCGTATCGGGCCCGGCCTTGGGCGCGCGGCAGGTGTTGCGCACGATGGTGGCCAACTCAGCCATCAAGGTCGCGAAGCTGTGCACCGGCGTGCCGTCGTCCAGCGTGTGGCGGGCCGCCTTGGCCTGAGCGGCCTTGGAGCGCTTGGCCGGCGCCACGGGGTCGCGCGTGGCCTTCGCCTGTTGATCCGTGTCGGCGAACATCAGCTCGCGCCAGGCCTCGCGCATGTGCCATTCGACGTAGTAGGCGAGCATGCACAGGAAGATGTGCGCGCGCACCCGGTCGGCCTTGCGGTGGTGGATCGGACGCACCTTCAGGTCGATCGTCTTGAGCGAGCGGAGCGCGCGCTCGACGTTGGCCAGCGACTTGTAGTTGCGCACGCAATCGGGCGCGTCCATCTGCGCTGCCGGCACCGAGGTGCGGATGATGTAGACGCCGTCCAGCGCCGCCTCGGCTTTGATGCCGTCGAGCTTGCGCGCGAAGCTGAACGTGGTGTCGCCGATCGCCAGCTCGAAGTGCTTGGCCATCTTGTACTGGTTGACGACCTTGCCCACGCGCAGCCCGATCACATCGCCCCGGGTGAGCTTGCCCGCGTCCACGCGGGCCTTGATCTTGTCCAGGTTGCGCTCGGTGGCCGCCAGCAGTTCCTCGCGCTTGTGCGCTCGCAGCTTGGCGAGCTCCGGATTGCGGCACGCCACGAGTCGCTCGTCGGGGTAGTCCGGCGAACTCAGCTCGACGAGGTTGCGCTCGTCGAACAGGTCGAGCTGCAATTGCCCTTGCTCGACCAGCGCGCGGATCGACACGCTCTTGAGCGCCGTGATCCAGCCAATGCCGTCGGTCTCGCGCAGCTCGGCGATGGCCTTGTTGGGAATCATGCCGCGGTCGCCCACCATAACCAACTGCGCGATGCCGAAATCATCGCGCACCTTGTGCACCACGGGCAGCAAGGTCTTGCTGTCGGAGACGTTGCCCTCGCGTATCGACACAGCCAGCGACACCGCCACCGGGCAGCCGCGCGCATCGGTGAGCAAGCCGTAGTTGACCTGCGGCAGGCCCGTCTTGCCGTCGCGGTTGTAGCCCAGCTTGGCCAGCGGACAAGTGGTGCCCTCGAAGTAGCTGGACGACAGGTCGTAGAGCACCAGGCCGCCCTCGCTCAGATGACGCGAGGCGAGCTTCTTCTGGACCCGGTCCTGGCGCGCGAGCAGCCAGTCCATGGCCGCGTACAGGTCGTCCTCGTCGGCATCGACAACGCCGAAGTCCTCGGCCAGTGTCGTGGTGTGCCACCAGCGCGTGGTCGCCAGCTTGGTATGCGGCGCGATGATGCGCGCGGCCACCATCGCCAGCACCCGGTCGCGTTCGCGGCACGGTTTGGATGCGACCAGCGAAGCGAAGCCCAGGCGCTGCAGGGTCAGTGCAACGGCCTGCACATGGCCATGCGCGGGCGAGCGCACGGCCTCGAACGCTTGTTCCGGCGAAACGGACGTCTGGCCACGCAGCGCTGCTCGAACGGCTTCGATCTGCGCCGCCGAAAGGCTCGACAGATTCGCCAGCGTGCGCTTGCCGACCTTGGAGCCCTCGCGGTAGGACTCCCGCAGCAGCACGGTCGGGGGCGAACCGCGATTCGGAACGACGTGGACATGCATGCCTACATATATAGGCCACTAAATAGCTAATATCAAGTAAACAACATGCCTACAAATAGAAGCCGACAACACTGCCCAACTCGTTGATTCAAAAGGGCTTGTCAGTGAAAAGAGCGCATGGCGACCGAGGAACTTCGGGTTAGCGATACAGGTCGTCGACCACTACGATGGCCATCGGCGTGTGGTCGATCTGCCCGACGTCCAAGGGACGTTGAACGACGAATGAGCCGGGGGAGATGCGAGGGTCGGCGTTGTCCTGCGTCGCCACACTGCGGCGATGAATCTTAAGGCCGGGTGAGCGCTTCAGGCGTCGATCGATGGCTGGGCGAGAAGGGCAGGGCACGCGCACAGCCGACAGCGTGCGCTGACCTCGTCGACCAAGTCGACTCCACGCGCAGCCGCCCGGGCTTCTTGCGCATTGCGTTGACGGCCCCTTCAATTGCCTCCTCTTGCTTGGGCAGACAGGCGCGAAGACAGCGGCTTCCAGCCACGCGTTCGGCCGGCAACATAAGGGAGGCACCTGAAGCCGCATCGGAACGAAACGAAGTTGGTGACAGTCAGACGGATTCGGGAAGAGGCCGGTCTGGAGGTCAGTTCGAAATTGACGCAGCCCGTAGTGGCCGAAACCCTACATTCACCGCAACCATCAAGATCACCGTTAAGCTCAAGGCAATGAAGCTGATCGAATTGCAAGGCCGGCGTGTTCTGATCACTCAAGCTGGCGACTTCATGGGCCCTGCGCTTGAGCGCGTGTTCACGGCGCTCGGTGCGGTCGTAGTGGCCGATCCCCGGTCCTTGGGGGATGACCGATCAATGGCCGCCCGTGTCATTGAAGAGGCGGGCGTGATTAATGTGTTGATCGTGCACCTGGCGCTGCCCGCACCCACCACCGCAGTAAGTGATGTGGATGACGACGAGTGGAGACGCGTGTTCGCGCACCTGGTGGACCCTTTGCCCAGACTGATGCGGGCGGCGCTTCCGCAGATGACCGCGCGCGGCGCAGGCAAGGTCGTGTTGATCGGTAGTGCATCGGCGCTGCGCGGCATGAAGCGCACCTCCACCTACAGTGCCGCGCGCGGTGCCCAGATCGCCTGGGTGCGAGCGGCCGGCGTGGAGTTGGCGCGTCAGAACATTCAGCTCAATGCGATCGCACAGAATTTTGTCGACAATCCGACGTATTTTCCGCCAGAGGTCCAGGCCAACCCGGCGTTCCAGGAACGCTTGAAACGTGAAGTGCCACTGGGCCGCTTGGTCTCCGGCGACGAGGACGCACTGTTTGCGGCCTACCTGGCCAGCGATGCTGCCGCGTGCTTCGTCGGACAGGTGTTCCCGGTGTGCGGCGGGTGGGTGGCGTGACGCTGAGCCGGCTGGCT
>JAYSVE010000751.1:0-3200 GCA_043718725.1 Methylibium sp. | reverse complement strand
GGCCGGGCCGCTGGCCGAAACCAGGCTGGCACCGCGGGCCATGCCGGCATCGGCGGCACCCAGGAGCGCGGCCATCGGGTGCACCGGCGGCGGGATGCGCCGCACCTCCTCCAGGAAGTCGTCGGACATGTGCGCCTCGGTGATCTGGCGTTCACCCTGCGCCATCACGGCGGCGGTTCGCAGCACGTTGGTGAGCTCGCGAATGTTGCCCGGCCAGTCATAGCGGCGAAACAAGTCCATCACCTCGGGGCTGATTTCGGGCGTGTTGTGCGGGCATTCGGCCTGCAGGATGCGGCGCGTCAGCATGCCCAGGTCGGTGCGCTCGCGCAGCCCGGGCAGGCGCACCACCAGGCCGTTCAGGCGGTAGTAGAGGTCTTCGCGGAATTCGCGCCGCTCGATCATTTCGCGCATGTTGCGGTGGGTCGCGACTATCAGTGCGATGTCGACGGGTATCGGCTTGTGGCTGCCCAGGGCGGTGACGCTGCGATCCTGCAAGACGCGCAGCAGCCGGGCCTGCAGGCGCAGCGGCATGTCGCCGATTTCGTCCAGGAACAAGGTGCCGCCGTTGGCCTGGACCAGCCGGCCGGTCGCGACCTTGCGCTTGGCACCGGGCACCGCGCCTTCGTCGTAGCCGAACAGCTCGGCCTCGATCTGGGCCTCGGGAATGGCGGCGCAGTTGACCGCGACGAAGGGTTGGCGCGATCTGAGCGAGTCCTGGTGCAGCGCCCGCGCCAGCAGTTCCTTGCCGGTGCCGGTTTCACCCAGGATGAGCAGCGGAATGTCGCGGTTCATGATGCGCCGCAGTTTTTGCACCACCGCCTCGATGTGGGCGTCGCCGGTCTGGAGGTAGTGCAGGCCGGTCGGCATGGCGCTGTGATCGATACGCGCCGTGGCATCGGCCAACTGCGCCTCGTCGGCCGTGCCGCGGTGGGGTGCCACTGCGTCGGTCGCCGCGCCGCGTGCGCTGTCGTCGGGGTCCGGCCCGGCCATGATCGGGCGCGCCTCCCAATTGAATCGGGCCGCGACGTGGAACTGGCGGCCGTTGTCCAGGCACAGGTACATGGGCACCGACAGCGGCGCGCGAAAGTGGTCGATCACCGCCGACGCGGTGGTGCCGAACAGGCTGGTCAACGTGTGCATGCGCAGCGCGGTGCCGCTCAGGTCGAGCTGGTCGAGCGCGCTGCGGTTGGCGCCCAGGATCTTGCCGTCGGCGCCGACCACGATGATGCCTTCGAGCAGCGTACCGATGAATTCCACCCGGCTGTGAAAGTAAAGCCGAAGGCGGTTGCCGTAGTCGTCGGAGAGCCAATGGTTTTCGATCATGCGCGCCGACATGCGCACCAACCCCATCGTGTGCTGGTGGTAGGAGCGCTGGTCGCCGGTCACGTCGAGCACGCCGAGCATGTTGCCGCGCGGGTCGAAGATGGGCGCCGCCGAACAGGTCAGGAAGCTGTTGGCGTACATGAAGTGCTCGTCCGCGTGGACCAGCGTGGGCAAGCCGTTGAACAGCGCCGTGCCCATGCCGTTGGTGCCTTTGGAATGCTCGGCCCAGTTCACCCCCGGGGCCAGCGCGACCTTGCCGGCGCGGTCGAGAAAATCGTCGTCGCCGACCGAGTGCAGGATGGTGCCCTGCGCGTCGGTCAGCACGATCATGCTTTCGGTGTTGACGATTTGCTCGAACAGCATCTCCATCACCGGCGCGGCGTGCTGGTACAGGCGCTGGTTGCGTTCGCGCGCCACGGTCAGGTCGCTGCGCATCAGGGGCTCGAAGTCGGGCCGCTCGATGCGCGACAGGCCGAAAGCGGCACAGCGCTCGTGCGATTGCGCGATCAGTTCGACCTGGGCCGGATGGCGTTGCAGCGGCAGCGGTCCCTGCAGGCCCGTGCGGGCGCGTCGATCGAGCGAAACACGATGGGAGGCCATGGCTGGTTTCCTTGTTCGCGAGGATTCTCACACGTCGGGGGTCGCCGCGGCGCCAGGCGAGGCAGAGGCCAGCCAGGAGCGCGCGCTGGTCTGCCAGCGGCCGGCCTTGTCGACGACCAGCACATCAACGTTCCAGCGCCGCGCCAGCGGCAGGGCGCCGCGCCAGCCGCCCATGAAGACCACCTTGGTCAGGGCATCGGCCAGCGCGCAGGACGGCGCGGCGACGGTCACCGAGGCCAGTTCGCGCGGCGAGTCCCCGGTGCGCGGGTCCAGGATGTGGTGGTGACGGCGGTCGGCACTGAAGCTGTAGTGGGCGTCCGACGACGTCGCCACGGCGCGGCCGTGGGCGTGCAGCCGCGCGATCACGGCACCGGCCGAACGCGGGTCGGCGACGCCCAGCGTCCAGGGTTTGGCGTCCGGCCCGGTGCCCAGGGCCGACCATTCGCCGGTGTCGAGCAGCGCGTGGGCAATGCCGTGGGATTGCAACGCGGCCTTCGCCAGGTCGGCGGCGCAGCCCTGCGCAATGCCGTTCAGCGTCAAGGCCATGCCGGGCCGGCGCAGTTGCACGCGCCGCGGCGACAGGTCGATGCCGCGCCAGTCGACCAGCGATCGCGCCTGGCGCAGCTCGGGCTCGCCGGCCAAGCGGCCGGCGCGGCGGGCCCGGTCCCAGGCCAGCCACAGCGGCTGCACGCTCACGTCGAAGGCGCCGTCGCTGCGCGCGGCCACCGCGCGTGCCAGGCGCAGCACGGCCAGCAGGTCGGGGTGCGGGTCGTCCAGCACGCCGTCGCGGTTGAGCCGGCTGAGGGCGCTTGCCGGATCGAACAGGCTCATCTGCGATTCGACATGGCGCAGGGCCGCGACCGCGGCGCCCAGCCCGGCCTCGGCGCGGTGCGGGTCGGCATGTGCCGCGCGCAACCACAGGCTGGAGCCGAAGCCGAGCAACGCGCGCTCGCGCCATTGCAACGCTTCACCGGCGCGGGTTGCAGGCGCGCCAAGGCCTGCGCCAAGGCCCAGCGCCAGGCGCAGGAACCGACGACGGCTTGGGATCGGATTCATGCGCTCACCGGCACCGGGTGCAGGCGGATGACGCGGCCCTTGCGCGCCCGGATCAGCGGCACGCAGCGCTGGGCGTCCTGGTGGATCGCGACGCAATCCAGACACTGGAAGCATTCGTCGTAGGCGATGTCGCCGCTGGGCGCGATCGCCTGGTATTCGCAACGGTGGCGGCAGGTCTGGCAGGGGGTTCCGCATTCGGCGTGGCGCGCAATCCAGGCGCT
>JAYSVE010000076.1:0-2357 GCA_043718725.1 Methylibium sp. | reverse complement strand
ACACCGTCACGCTGACCGGGGTGACGGTGCCCGACAGCGCGGTGACGCTCACCGGCGGCGTCGGCTATTCGTACAACGTGACGGTCGCGCTGCCGCTGACCCAGACCAACCTGCCGAACTACCCGGTGGCGGCGTCGCCGATCGGACTGCCCAACGAGATCGGCGGCCTGATCGTCATCGCCCCCAACGTGCAGAAGGTCGCCACCGGTTACAGCGGTCGGCGGGCGATCGTCGAGGATGCGCGCTGCAACAAGTGCCACCAGGAACTCGGCACGTTCACCGAAGAAGCGTTCCACGGTGGGCAGCGCAACGACGGCTCCACCTGTGCGTGGTGCCACACCCCGAACCGCACCAGCGCCGGCTGGTCGGCCGACTCCAGCAGCTTCATCCACGCCATCCATGCCGGCGCCAAGCGCGCGGTGCCGTTCACCTGGCATGCGTCGAGCGCGACCGCGTCGTTCGCAGACATCAAGTTCCCCGGCGTCCTGAAGGAGTGCGAGGCCTGCCACCTGCCCGGCACCCATGACTTCAGTGCCCCGGCGTCGGTGAATGCCTTGCCCAACCGGCCGTACCGCACGGTGGGCCAAGGGACCTATGCCAGCACCGCCACCAACGCGTTTACGTTCTCGCCCTACGTGGCGCTGGACTTGAACTACGGCGCCGGCTTCAGCTTCAATGCCGGCACCGGCGCCAGCACCGAGGCCGCGGCCACGACGCTGGTCAGTTCGCCGGTCACGACGGCCTGCTTTGCCTGCCACGATTCCACGCTGGCTCGTGCGCACATCGAGAGCAATGGCGGCTCGATCTATGCCGCGCGCGGCGCCGCGCTGGCCAAGACCGAGACCTGCATGGTTTGCCACGCGAGTGGCCGGATCGCGGACATCAAGGTGATGCATGCCAAGTAGTGGCGCGATCCACACAGGGTGAGGCGGGACCGGCGCGGGTGGGTCCGCCCTGCCGCGCCGCGCCAGACCTCCCGGCGGCTCTGGCGCCAGCGCCGCCTTCTTCTCGCAGCCAGGGGCGCAGATGACCGACCGGGTTGACCACGCGAATGGGTTCCATCGAGGGATGACTACATGAGCAGCACGCAAGCGCCGTCTTTTGAATCCCGCGTGATCGGCGCCGCGCTGATCGGGCTGGGGCTGAGTTGCGCCAGCCTGGCGTTCGCCGCGGGGGCGCCGTCGCCGGCCGGTCATGCGTCGGCGGCGTCGAAGACCCCGGCGCCGCCCAGGCCCGTCGACATCAACAGCGCGACCCGGGCCCAACTGACCAGCCTTGCGGGCATTGACGCGGCGCAAGCCGACAGGATCGTCGCCGGCCGGCCCTACCTCAGCAAGGCCGACCTCGCCACCCGGAATGTGATTCCGACAGGGATCTATCTGGCGCTGAAGAACCAGATCGTCGCCATCCAGAAGCCGAAGCCGAAAGGCCGGGGCTGGCCCGCGGGCGCGCTTGCGCCGGCAGCCGCAGACCGATGAATCGAGGCGAACCAGGAACAACGGGCAGACATCGATGAACATCACGAAATCAATGCTTAGCGGGGTGTTGGCGCTGGCGAGCCTGGCATGGCAAGCGCCCGCGACCGCCCAGGCCGGCGCGGCCGTCCCGGCCGATGCGGCCCCGGCCCCGGCGGCCGCGGCTGCGGCTCCGGCACCGGCCCCGGCGGCTTCCGCACCCGCCACCCCATCGGCGGACGACATCCCGGCCCACCAGTACAGCGACAAAGGCGCCGACACCTGCATCGGCTGCCACGATGAGGAGAGCGCCACCGCCACCTTCTCGCCCTTGGCGATCTTCAAGAACAAGCACACCCAGCGCGGCAACGCGCGCTCGCCCTTCGGCGCCGGCGGCCTGCAATGCGAGGCCTGCCACGGCCCGGGCGCGCGCCACTCCACCAAGGGCAGCAAGAAGGGGCTCACGACCAACAGCTTCAAGGCCAACTCGTTCATGTCGGTCGAACAGCGCAACCAGCCCTGCCTGGGTTGCCACCAGGACGGTGCGCGCAGCGGCTGGCACGCGGGCGCGCACACCCGCAGCAACCTGGCATGCAGCGACTGCCACAAGGTCCACGTCGAGCACGACCCGGTGCTCGCCAAGACCAGCCAGTCGGAGGTCTGCTATGCCTGCCACAAACAGCAGCGCGCCGACTTCCACAAGTCCTCGTCGCACCCGGTGCGCACCGGCCGCATGGTCTGCGGCGATTGCCACAACGCGCACGGCTCGACCAACGCGGCGCTGCTGGTCAAGTCCACGGTCAACCAGACCTGCTTCACCTGCCACGCCGACAAGCGCGGGCCGCTGCTCTGGGAGCATGCGCCGGTGGCCGAGGACTGCTCGCTGTGCCATGCCAGCCACGG
>JAYSVE010000750.1:0-7547 GCA_043718725.1 Methylibium sp. | reverse complement strand
AGCGCCTGGCGTTGCTGCGGCGCATGCACGGGCAATGGCCGTTCTTGCGCACCCTGCTGTCCAACCTGGACATGGTGCTGGCCAAGAGCGACCTTGGGATTGCGGCGCGCTATGTCGAGCTGGTCGAAGACAAGCGCCAAGGCAAGCGCATCTTCGCGCTGATCCAGGCCGAATGGCAGCGCACCCACGACACGCTGTCGCTGATCACCGGCGAAACCCGGCGCCTGGCGTCCAACCCGTCGCTGGCGCGCTCCATCGAACACCGCTTCCCCTACCTCGACCCGCTGAACCACCTGCAGGTCGAGCTGATGCGCCGCTTTCGCCACCGCACCGAGGGCGACCCGGGCAACGAGCGCGTGCAGCGCGGCATTCACATCTCGATCAACGGCTTGGCGGCTGGTTTGCGCAACACCGGCTGACGCGCGGCGTCTTTGTGGCCGAAAGGCCCCCGGCCCGGCCGCCCATCACGGCGCGACGCCGCGCTGCAAATTGCCGCCCGGCCCATGGCGCGCCTGGATTTGCGCGCGTTTGCCCGGGTCGATGTTGACCTTGTCGAGATCACCGCCCACGTGCGGCAGCGCCAGCAGACGGCGGTCCATGACCCGGAACCACAGCCAGGGCAGGTAGGCCAGCGGAAACATGCCGAAATAGCCGCTGGGCAACTGCGGCAACCGCTCGAAATGGCGCAGCGACTGGTAGCGGCGCAGCGGATGCGCGTGGTGGTCGGAGTGGCGTTGAAGGTGGAACAGCGCCAGGTTGGTGACCAGGTGGTTGGCGTTCCAGGAATGGTGCGGCTGCGGCGCTTCGTAGACGCCCTTCGCGTCACGCTGGCGCAGCAGCCCGTAATGTTCAACGTAGTTCGCCGAGGTGAGCTGCCACCAGGCCACGACGTTGTGCACCGCCAGGAAGGGCAGCATCACCCAGCCGAACGCCATCACCAGCCCGAGTTGCAGCAGCGCCGTCACCGCATACGACTGGAGCATGGTGTTGCGGCGGCTCCAGACCGAGACACCCAGCGCGGTGAGGCGCTCGCCTTCAAGCCGCCAGGCGCGGCGCATGCCGCCGGGAAGTTCGCGCAACGCAAAGCGGTAGATGCTCTCGCCCATGCGGGCACTCGCATGGTCTTGCGGCGTGGACACCCAACGGTGGTGGCCGCGGCCATGCTCAACCGTGAAATGCCCATAGGCCGGCACCGCCAGCACCAGGCGCGCAAGCCACTGCTCAACCGCGCCGCGCTTGTGCCCGAGTTCGTGCCCGGTGTTGATGCCCAGGCCCGACCCGGCCCCCGCCACATAGGCCAGCATCAACACCGCCCACCACGACAACGACTGGGTGCCCACCCACCAGGCGCAACCGATCAGCGCGACAAAATGAAGCGGCACGGTGGCCCAGGTCAACCAGCGGTAGTAGCGCTCCTGCTCCAACTGCGGCACCACCGCTTCGGGCGGGTTGTTGCGGTCCTCGCCGATCAGCAGGTCCACCAGGGGCATCAGGCCGTAGCTGATGAGCAGCGGCAGGCCGAGTGCGATCTCGCGCCCGCTCCAGGCATGCGCCGCCATCCCGGCAAACGGCAACAGCGGGTAGACGACCGACAGCGACCACCACCAGCGTTTGCGGTCGCGGTACTCGACGGGGCCGAGTTGCGGGTCGATCGCGACGTACAGCTTGGACATGGGTGTTCCTCAATCGGTGCGGGCTTTTTCCAGCCCTGACTGCAGCCCTGACTGCAGCCCTGACTCCAGCGCGGCGGCCTCGCGCGCCTTCACGGCCGCGCGCAGGCGAATCTCCTCGGCCTCCCTGGCCCCCAGCGCGGCGCCGTCGGCGCCGGCCAGGGCACGCTGGTCTTCGACGAGCCGGGCGGCACTGTGCGCGTCGCTGAAGCCGCGCGCTGCCTGCGGCAGCAGGAACGAGCGGCCCCAGGTGCCGGCCAGTTCGGCCAGGCGCGGCCATTGGTCCAGCGTGTAGCGGTAGGCCAGCTCGCCGAAAGGTGAATGCCGGGCCACGAGCCCGGGCAGGGCCGAGGCGATGTTGGCCGGCGCCACTGCGGCCAGCGAGGCCGCGAGCAGCTCCTCGGCGCGCGGCGCGTCGAGGCCCGCAGCCAGCGCCTTGGCCAGCATCCAGCGCTCTTCTTCGCCTGCGGCGGATTTCAGCCGGGCCAGCAGCCGGTCGAAGTGGGCGCGGTCCGCGTGCATTCCGGTGGCGTAGGTCACCGGGTCGCGCAGCGAGGCGGGCAGTTTGTGCGTGCCGGCGTCGTCGGCGTCGAAGGCACGCGTCGCCTGGGCGATGGTGGGCGCGTCGTCGAACTTTGCAAGCATCGCGATCAGCATGCCGCGCAGTTCCGCCGTCTGGGCGTCTTCCTTCGGTGCCGGCGTCCAGGTCAGGCGGGCGAGTTGCGGTGCCAGCAGCCGGCGGCCGATCGCGCGCACTTGATTCTGGGCGGCCCGGCCCGCCATGGTCGTGTCGAGAAACTCAAGCTGCGAACGGGCGACCGACCACAGCATGGTGCGCGACGAATCGGCGACGCGCGGCAGTGCCTCCAGAAGCGCAAGGTAGGCTGGCAGCGGCAAGCGGCCGGCCTGCAACAGCGCGAAGCTGTCGCTCAGCAGCGCCACTCGATCGGCCTCGGGCAGCTCGACGAAGCGCCGTGTCAGGGCCGCCTGTGCCTTCGCCTCGTAGGCCACGCGATAAAAGCCGACACCACCGGCGTTGACGACGATCGGCACATCGTCGCAGGGGCCGAGCGGGAGCGTTTGCTGCGGCGTGTCCAGCAGCAGCGTCGTCAACTGCTTGCCGCGCGCGATGCGCACCGGAATCTTCCAGGTCTGGCCGGGCTGTTCCGCGCCGTTGCTGTTGAAGCGGCTTTGCGCCAGCGTGACCATCGCCTGGCCCCCTTCACAGCGCGTGCCCACCCGCACCAGCGGAAAGCCTTTCTGGTCGGTCCAGCTTGCCGCCACACCCTTCACGTCACGGCCGGAGGCCTGGCCGATGTAGTGCCACAAGTCGCCTGCGGTGGCATTGGACAGGCGCTGCCCCTTCATGTAAGCGGCCAGCCCGTTGCGGAAGGCGTCGGCACCGATCCACTGCTCCAGCATCGTCAGCACCGCGCCGCCCTTGGCGTAGGTGATGGGGTCGAACACATCGAACACCGCGGTTTCGCTGACAGGGCCGGAGCGGATCGCCCGCGTTGCGGCGCCGGCGTCCAGCGCCATCGCGCGGTCGATGGGCAGGCGCGCCTGCAACCGCACCTTCCACGCCGGGTTGAAATGGTCGGTGGCCTTGTCCTGAAGCCAGGTGGCAAAGGCCTCGTTGAGCCAGATCTCTTCCCACGACGCCGCCGTCACCAGGTTGCCGAACCATTGGTGGGCGACTTCGTGGGCGATGGTGGCGTAGACATCGCGCACGGTTTCCTGGCCGCTGCGCTCGGGGTCGACCAGCAGGTTGTCTTCAGCGTACGAGATCAGCCCCCAGTCTTCCATCGCGCCCCAGCGCACGCTGGGTACCGCGATCTGGTCGAGCTTGGGCAGCGCGTACGGCACGCCGAAGTAGCGTCTGTAGTAGGGCAGCACCTGCTGGGTTGCGCGCAGCGCAAAACGCGCCTGCCCACGCTTGCCCTGGCTTGTGAAGATGCGCAGCGGCACGCCGGCGGCCCGGCCTTCGAGCACCTCGAAGCGCCCGACCGCCACGCTGACCAGGTACGCCGGCATCGGCGGCGTGGCGGCAAAACGGTGGACGGCAAACGCTCCGTCGAGCGTGCGGCTCACACGCGGCATGTTGGACACGCTGTCGAACTCCTTCGGCGCGCGCACGCTGATCTCGAACACCGACCGGAACGCCGGCTCGTCGAAGCCTGGGAACAGGCGCCGCGCATGGATCGCTTCGAGCTGCGTGGCCAGCATGCGCTGAATTTGCCCGCCCGACTGGTAGGGAGCGACAAAAAGCCCCTCGCCCGAGACGTGGACCTTGCCGCCATAGGCCATTTCAACGCGGTGCTCGCCGGCCGCGATCGGCCGGCCATCGGCGGGTTCAAGGCGCCAGGTCTGCGAGGCGGGCAGCGGCGTGACCTGGAGCGGCCGCGTGGCACCCGCGCTGACCAGTCGAGCGCTGACGGCCGTCAGCTCGAAGGCATGCAGCTCAATGGCCGGCACGGCTTGCCGCACCCGAACGGCAATGCCCACCTTGCCGGTGAATTCAGTGCGGTCCGGGGCCAGGTCCAGCGCCAGCGTGTAGCGCAACGGCAGCACCTGCTTGGACAAATGGCCCGGCGTGGTGTCGAAGCTGAAGCGCGGCTGGGCTTGCGCCTGCGGCCCGGCAACCGCCATCGCGGCAAGCAATACGGCGGCGAACAGCGTGCGTCGGGTCAGCGGTGCTCTCATGAAAAACAAAGTCGGTTTGAAGGCTGGCGTCATGCTGACACAACGGCTGGATTGATCTGGAAGCCGAGCGCGGTAGCACGGCGATTGAGGGCGGCGATGCTGCGCTCGCGCAGCCGCTCTTCGCCGCGCTGCTGGCCTTGATCGACGAAGGCGTCGCCCCGGGTGAGCATGAAGTACGCCATCCGCGCCAGTTTGTGTGCGGTCGCGGTATTCGACAGGGCCGAGTGGCGGGTCGATCGCGACATATAGCTTGGACATGGGGCTTGCGCGCTGGGCGGGGAGTGGCTGGGGCGGACAAGTGTGACCATGCCCTTGGAGCGGGTCGGCGTCAATACTCAGGGGTCCATTCGATGCGGGTTCAGGGCAGGCGCGGCGGGTGGGGCGCCGGGGCAGGGTCGGGCGCACTGTCGGGGGTCTGGCCACGGCCGGGCGCGATGCACGGCCGCGCCAGCAGGATCAGCGAACGTCGCGCGTTCACCGTCGATGCTTCATCGATCGTCGCCACGGCGCTTCGCGCCGGCAGCAAGACTTTGCATTCGGAGGATCTTCGAGACGGTCAAGTATTCGGGCGGCGATTCGCACGCCCTCAAAGCATGTTGGGCACGAATGGAACCAAGCCGTCGGAACGTTCGCTGCGCAGCCGGAACCGGCCGCCGATACATCGGCGTGGCGCGCCTGATCGGTGGGGAACGACATGACCCCCGTCGAAGGTCGTGCGTTTCTTGCCAGGGCGCGTTTGAGACAGTGCCTCAAAGCGGCTTGGATCGTGCGTCGGGTTTTGGCGGTGCTGGCGTTTGCGGGAAGGTCGCGGTCCGACCCATACTTGAAGGTCGAGTCCGGAAAAGCGGCCGTCCAGAAACAGCGACCTATGCCGACCAACCGAGTGCCGTCGGCAACTGCCGCATGATGGTGAAGTGATCTTGACTTCCCGCTATCGCTTCAATACTTCCCGAAAAGTACGCGAGGCTTCCCGTTTTGAACCAGAATCTGCCAAGCAGATGGGGACTACCGCGAAGCGCGGCTGCAGCAAAGAATGGCGCCACGCAACACCCAAGGAGGCCTCAATCATGTCACCGCTCGCGCTCCCAATGACCCGCCATGCAAGCACACGCGCTCAGCAGCGCGGATTGCCGCCATTGATCGTTGACTGGCTCGATACCTACGGCGCGCGTGCCCAGGACCGGGGTGGAGCCGAGGTCCTGTACTTCGACAAAGCCAGTCGCCGAAACCTGGAACGGGACGTCGGCTCACAAGTGGTGGACCGACTACGGCCGCTTCTCGATGCGTATCTCGTCATGGGCGACGACGGCACCGTCATCACGCTTGGCTGGCGCTTCAAGCGCTTGCCGCGGCACTGACTCCAAGCAGCATGCAACGGGAGGGAATCGCATGGCAACCAAACAATCCGGGCCCACCGCATCGGCGCCCACGCCTGAGCAAGTGGATCCAGGCCACCTCTATCAACGTTCGATGCGGAATGTGCTCAACGCACACCGCCATAGGGTGGCAAGTGGAAGGAGCGCCTGGGGAGAATTGAACCGAGAGGCGTATGGAGATGGCAAAGGCCGCAATCCACGAAAGCTCGCCCTTCACGACGCTTCCGTGTTGGCCAGCAACCTGCACGTCTTCCTCAAGGAGGTCGAACCCCGCTTGATACAGGTGGGGGCCTCAAGAGGCGAGTTATGTCGGCGAGCCTTCAAACACACTGCCGCGAAGCATCCTGACGACGCTAAGGAGTTGCATCGGCTCACGTTGCCGCCCAGCAAGGATCCGCGCCAGCGCGGTATCCGCGTTGGCGCGGAGAAGTACGTGGCTCTGATCGACGTTGTGACCAGAGCATTGGGGGACAACGTTGAGCTCGTTGCCGATCGGCTACTTCGCGGCACAAGTCTTCACCGATTCAGCAAGTCGCCGGACGAATGGTCGGACCTTGAAAAGGTGCAGAGTCGTCTTCAGGGAATCGTCGACGATCTCGATCGAGACTTTGATTTGTCCACGACCTATCGACGAACGGCCGAACTCAAATTGAAGTGGGTTAACGAAGGAGGGCACTTGGGATGGCCTCTTTACGACTTGGATACGGTCCACTCCGACAACCCCGGCGACTGTGAAATCGAACTCTTCCGCGCGGACTGCGCCGCCGCGGCTGACCCTAAACAAGCCTACTACCGTCGGCATCAATACGTTGGCCACCGAACCCAATGGGGGGGATCCTCGTTGTACGGGTGCGAGTCGAATGCCCTTCAAGGCGATGAGTTCTTCTATGTTCCCCACGCGCCGCTCGGCCAACTACTGCTGTGGGACCTCCCTGATCGCCGGGGGGATCGTGCGAGTTACGACCTAGCAGTAAGGAAACAAGTGTCGGACAAACGACAACTCTTAGACCTATGGAGCACACCGGGAGTCCTTGTCGATCCAAGGGACGATTGGGATGAAACACGGGATCGCCCGAGCGGGCAGACCGGACACCAAATTGCTGATACTCACCTTCAATACCACTTCTGGCTGTTGGCCTATCCGCACCCTGTCAGCAATGCGCTGGTCCCCACCCTCTACCAGCCCGGGGAGGAAGGAGGTGTCTACATGCTTCCTCTGGATACGGACGCGTTGGACATGCTGTCCAACGCAGTGTGGGTTTCGCAAGCCGAGCAATGCAACGTGATTGAGTGGCTGAAGGCGACTCTCATCGATCAAGGCGCAGACGGCTTCGATCCGATCGAACGCAACATGCGGCGAACTGCCCCTTGGTTGCTCCACAACCCGGTGTTGAAACGACAACGCGAGCTCGAGAAGAGTAGTCGTCGCCTCGACGAGGTGTTCCGCGCCGACGGACGACCCATGGTTCGGCGCCAGTCGACCAAGCAGTAGATCGAAAGCGAATTCAAGGTAAAGGACGGCACCTATGAATAGTTTCTTCCGGCTGGACTACGCGAATTCGAGTGATATCGATACGTGGATGCGTGAGGGTCGGCTGCCCGAAAATCCCATCGACCTTCCGATGAAGGTCCGGGTCGGCAACTTCGTACTTGCTGCCAAGTTCAACCATGCCGCGCGGCTGGGCGAAGTGCGCGCGATCGGGCGCATTGCTCGTGCGACCGAACGTGTCGAAGTCGAGTGGCGCGGCGCCGAGTTCGACCTTCGGCCTTCGGCGAACGGGGTGCCGTTCTGGCGCAA
>JAYSVE010000749.1:0-18806 GCA_043718725.1 Methylibium sp. | reverse complement strand
TCGCCCGGTCCAGGCGTTGCGGCTGCACCAGCATGAGGTAGGTCTTGAGGGTTTGATAGCGCAGGCCCGGGTCGGCCTCGGCCTGGCGCAGTTCGGCGGCCAGCCGCTCGGCCAGCACCGGTGCCAGCGTGTTGGCCAGCACACGGTGGTAGGTCTGCTGGGCCGAGCGCGCCAGCCGCCCGCCCTGGAACAGCCCGAAACCATGGCCGGGCGGCGCCAGGTCCAGGCCGCCTTCGCCCTGGCGCGGCAGGTCGCGCAGCAACTCGTACAGCGGCAGCCAGCGGGTCGAGGCCTGGGCTGCGCCGGCACTCGCATCGGCGCCGGGCGGTGTGGTTGCGGCGACGCGCTGGGCCAGTTGTTGGACCCGCTGACCGACGCCGGCGATGTGAGCGCGGTTGTGGCTGTAACTGGCCAGCCAGGCGCCGACCAGCGCCAGCATCCCGGCCGCGACCAGCCCGGCACCGGCGCCCCAGTACAACCGCAGGCGCCTGCGGCGCCGCAGGTTGTCGCCCGCAAGCATAGCCTCCGGGATGACCACCCCTTGCAGCAGGCGGTTCAGGAAATAGGCCTTGCCCTTGCCGTCCGGGCGGGGCAGCGCGCGGCTGGGCACGCCGTGGTGGCGCGCAATCGCACCGAGCACACGGTCGATCGGGTTGCCCTCCTGGGTGCCGCTGCTCAGATAAACCCCGCGCAAGGGCTGGCGCGGCGGCCGCCCGGCCTGGGCCAGCGCGGCTTCGGCAAACGCGGTGAGTGCCGGCAGCAAGGCCTCGAGCTGGGCGCCGAAGTGGTAGATGGGCGAGCGCCGCGCGGCCGCCGTTTCCTGTTGCAGGCGGGCCAGCGTGGCGGCGTGGATGCGCTCGACCAGCCCCTGCAGGTCGGCCTTCAAGGCGTCGGGTGGCGGACTGGCCGGGTCGGCCTCGTTCCAGGCCAGCGTCGTGCCCCAGACCTGGGCGCGCTGCGCGCCGTCGAGCACGTCGAAGAATTCGGTAAAGCCGGCGAGCAGGTCGGCCTTGGTGACCAACAGGTAAATCGGCAGCGACAGGCCCAGTTCGGCGCGCAACTCCTGCAGCCGGGCGTTCACGGCCCTGCATTGGCGCGCCAGCTCGGCCCCGCCGGCCAGCAGGTCGGGCACGCTCACGGTCACCAGCACGCCGTTGACGGGCTGGCGCGGCCGGTGTTTTCGCAACAGCGCCAGGAAGCTGCGCCACTCGCGCGCGTCGACGTCGGCGTCGCTGTCCTGCGTGGTGTAGCGGCCGGCCGTGTCGATAAACACCGCCTCCCGGGTGAACCACCAGTCGCACTGGCGCGTGCCCGCCACGCCGCGGACCGGTGCGGTGCCCAGCTTGTCGGCGAGCGGGAACCGCAGGCCCGAATTGAGCAGCGCCGTGGTCTTGCCCGCGCCCGGCGCGCCAATGAACAGGTACCAGGGCAGACGCACGAGTTGCTGGCGGCGTCGCCACCAACGCAGCAGCGGCACGCCGGCGGGGGTGTCCAGGCCGTCGCGCAACAGGCTCAGGGCCTGCTGGAAGCGCGGCGCCAGCGAGGCCACACCGGCCGGGGGTTGCAACACGTCGACCAGCGCGGCATTGCTGCGCCGCATTTGCCATTGGCGCAACGGCCCGGCCAGCACCACGGCGCCGGCCACCAGCAGCAACAACACCACGCGAGCGGCCTGGGTCTCCAGCGGCCGCACGTCGGCGATGGCCACCAGGGGCCCGCCGTACCAGACCAGCAGGGCAAAGCCGAGCACGTTGACCGTGCTTTGCAGGGCGGTCGGCGCGGCCTTCATGGGAACAGCGTGATCTCGACGAAATTGCCCACGCCCGAAGGACCGGCCGCGCCGCTGGTGGCTCCCGCGCCCGCCGATCCGGCCGAAGCGAAGACGCGGCCCTCACTCGACAGGCTGGCCGCGCGCAGGCGCCGCTCCAGGGCCTGCGCCACGTGGCGCGCCCATTCGTCGGCGAGCTGCGCGGCCGTCGCCAGGCGCGCCGGCCGTGCGGCGTCGGGCCGCGCATAGGCCGTCACCAGCACGCGCCCGCCGTTGCCGGCCAGCGCGGCACCGATGCGGTCCAGCAATGGCAGGCTCGCGGCGGAAACCTTGGTCGTGTCGGCCTGAAACAGGCCGGCGGCCGCCAGCACGATCAGGCTGCGCTGCGCTTCGTCGCGCACACTCAAACGGCCGGACTGCAGGTCGGCGGCCAGGGCGCTGGCCATGCGCCCGGGGGTGGCGGAGGTCGCCGTCTGGGCAGGCGCGTCCGCAGCAGCCAGGCCGCCGCGCGGCGCCGGCTGGCTGGATTGCTCCAGGCCCTGCAACGACACAAACACCTGGTCGGCCTGGCGCGCCAGGCTCAACTGGCTGGTGGTGTAGACCGCCAGCCCGGTCAGCGCGGTCAACATCAGGCCCGCCAGCACCAGGCGCCGGCCCAGGCCTGACGGGCGCGCGGCCAGCGCCGGCATCCAGCGCGTCGACAAAGGCTGCGCCAGGGGCGCGGCATTCAATTGCAGCAACTCGGCCAGGCGCGCGCGCATCTCGACGAGCGTGCGCGCACCTTCGGCACTGTCTTGCCAGTGCCCTTGCAGGCCCAGGCTCAGGCAGGCGTGAAACAGCTCCAGCAAGGGCCGGTCGGCGTCGGGCCGCTGGAGCAGGCGGTCGAGCAACTGGAAGACCCGCACCCGCCCGTCCGACTCGCCATGAAAATACTGCAGCAAGCTGCTCGCCGGCCAGGTCGGCGCGGCCCAGGCGTGCGGGGCGATCACCTCGTCGAGCCAGACGCACATCAGGTAGCTGGCGGCGGTGACGGTGCGGGCATCGCAGCCGGCTTCGGTCAGTTCGCGCTCGAAGCCTTGCACGGCCGCGTTCAGGGCAGCGCCCATGGTGGCCGGATTGGCCGGCTCGGCGCTGCGCAGTTGGGTGGCCAGGGCGATCAGCGGGCGGGCGCTGCGATGCAGGGCCGTGGCCCAGGGCTTTGGTGGGGTGTCGACGGGCGGCATCGGGGCGCTCAGGCGGCCAACGCGATGCTGACCCGCTGCGCGCCGGCATCGATGCGCACCTGCAACGGCGCCGCCGGCGCGTTGGCGCCACTGGCCGCCAGCGGCAACTGGGCCTTCCAGCCGGTGCCGTCGGGTTCCCGGTAGGCCACCAGCACGCCGATGGCGCGCGCCGCGGGCGCCAGGTCCAGCGGCAACTGGTACGACTCGCCCGGGCTCAGGTTGAGCTTCTCGCGCCCCAGCAGGGCCGTGCCCAGTGTGGCTTCGGCACGCTCGTAGAGGGCGTCGAAACTGGCCTGCTCGAAGGCTTCGGTGCTGCGCAGCACGAACACCCACAGCACGCTCTTGCGCGGGCGTTGGGCGGCGTCGGAGTTCAAGGCCCGGTCGGCGCGGACGGTGATCTGAACGCTGCGCGCCGACTCGACGAGCTGCACCGCGCCGACCCCCGGCGCGGCGCGTCCGGCGCTGAAAAAGAACTCGGTGGTCAGGCTGCTCGCGAACATCGGCAACTGCGATTTGCGCGTCGCGCGGTCCACCTGCACAGCCACCTTCTTGAGCATGGTCTCGACGTTTTGCCCGGCCACGCGCATCTCGCGCGCCAGGTGGGTGGTGTAGACGCTGTTGCCTCCGGGCGGCCCGTCTTCGGCCGGCTTGTTGGGTTGCGAGGCGGTGGCGATCAGCACCCCGCCGTCGATGTTGGCCGAGCCCTGCACCGATGCCATGCCGGCCGTCAGCGACGGCAGCCGGTTCGTGACCGCAAACGGGTTGTCGCGGCAGGCGTCGATGAACAACAACCGCACCCCCTGGCCTTCACGCTGCAGCAGTTGGCGGATCACCGAGCCGTCCAGGTTGATGGCGTTTTGCTCCACCCAATCGGCGTCGCCCAGGTTCTGCAGGTCCACCGGGAGCAAGAAGTTGCTGCCGCGGATCTGCACCGCATGTCCGGCGTAATAAAAGACCACGTCGGCGCCGGCCGGAACCTGTTTGGCGAACGTCAGCAGCGATTGCAGGAAGTCCGCGCGTTTGAGGTCCACCCCCAGCGTGACCTCGAAGCCCAACTGGTTCAGCGTTTGTGCCATCAGGCGGGCGTCGTTGGCCGGGTTGTTGAGCGGGACCTCCGGATAGCGCGCATTGCCGATCACCAGCGCCAGGCGCCGCGGGCCTGCCGGCGCCTGCGCACGCAAGCGTTGCGGCGGCGTCAATGCGGCCAGCAGCGCGGTGGCATGGAGGGAGACCAGCAAACGACGGCGAAGCATGGGTCTGGGTGCGAGGTGGGCGCACGAATCAAGGCGTGCGCAGATTGTTGTGCAAAAGCGCCCGGCGATGAAGGGCTTTCCCCCGCGCGCCTGTACCGTGTGCCTGCGCCGGTCCACAGGCTTGTGGGGGAAGCTCAGGCCGGGCTGACCGGTGCCGCGATGAGCGCGGCCAACTCGCGCGCGAAGCGCGCCGGTTCGGTGTAGTGCGGCGAATGCCCGGCCCGCGCGTAGACCGAAACCCGGGCATGCGGCACCGCCTCACGGTACCAGGCATCGAGCGGCAGGCCGGCGTAGTGCGGGCTGCGGGCCCCCAGCACGACCAGCAGCGGCAGGTTCAGCCGCGGCAGCAGACGGCGAAAGTCGGCGGCCGCCAGCGACTCGGCCAGGTCCAGCAGCGGCGCCACCTCGACCCGGCGCAGCCAGCCGCGCAAGGCCCGGCCCAGGGGCGCCTGCGCGGCCAGGCGCGGCCGCAACCAGGCGCCGGCCACCGCCTCGATCTGGCGCAGCACGGTTTCGGCCAGGTCGACTCTGGCGCCGCCGATCAGGCCGCCGAGCATGTCGGCGCTGCACCCGCCGAACAGGCCCAGGCGCCAGCCCGCGTCAGTAACGATGCGCGGCGACTGGTCGACCACGCCGACGGCGGCCACCCTGGCCGTGCCGAACTGGCCCAGGTAGTGCATGACGGTCAGCGCGCCCATCGAATGGCCGACCAGGGTCACGCCTTGCAGGCCGAAGTGGTCGAGCAACTGGTGCAGGTCCAGCGCCAGGCGGGCCAGCGTGATCGGCGCATCGGGCGCGGTGCGGCACTGGCCATGCCCGCGCGCGTCCCAGGCAAACACCCGGTGCCCGCGCGCCAGCCTTTTGGCCACCGGCATCCAGTGCTGGTGCGAACAGCCCAGGCCATGCACCAGCACCACCGGCGAACCCTGGCCGGTGATGCGCACCGGGATCGATTGGCCATCGTCGGCCAGAAACCGGACCAGCCGGGCGTCGTCGTGGCGGGCCCCGAGCAGCCCGAGGTTGCGCAACGCGAGCAGCAGGTTCGCGATCCCCGTCAACCGCCGAGGGGCACCCTCAGGGGGTTCATGGGGGGGCGTCATGGACTCAAGGGTCGGTTCGCGAAGCAGGCTGGATCGTACGACGCGGCCGGGACCGGGCCGGGTTGTTCACCGCGACATCGCAGGCGCTTAAAAGCAAGCGCATGGGATGCGTTGAGAACAGTTCTGAATCGGGCCCTGAAGGCCGTCAACATCTTCGCCGACAACGCCTGCAACCGCGCCAACGGGCCCGGCGCCGTGGCCGAGCAGAAGATCGGCGTGGTCAACTGATTTGACTGCTCTGGAAACAACGGCCGCGTGCTCCCCGCCGCGGCGGTACTTCTTTGAACCTTCGGCGTGTCGCCAGCAACCCAGTCGGACAAGCCGGCTCAACCCGAACCATCAACCCGCCCGCGGGAGCACGTCATGAAAACATCCTTTCACAAGACTTTCGCACCGGCCGCCGCGGCGCCGCCGGCGCCAACCCCCTTGGCGCAGGCCGCCGGTGTCTTCGCCGACCAGGAAGTCGACCCACTCTTCAAGGCCGAGATCATGAAAGAAAAGGGCGCTGCATGGACAAGCTGATGATCGCCTGCGGCATGCGCAACGTCTCGATGTTGGTCGAGGACATCCTCGACCCGACCAAGAAGGTCAGCGCCGGCAGCCGCGACATGCTGAGCACCGCCGTGTCCGACATGACCCGGCGCAGCCGCGCGGTCCGCGTCGTGGCTTTCGACCGCGAAGCCACCAACGTCATCAGCTTCATCCGCTTCCTGGTCTCGGCGCAGCGCCAGAGTGCTTGTGAAGAGGAGCGCCCGCTGGCCCGTTGACCGGGCCATGGCGAGCCCGCTGGGCTATATTGGATTCATGCCTTTTCATCCGAGCCGGCACCATGAACGATCGCTTCAATGAACTGCTGCCCTGGTATGTCAACGGCACCCTGGTCGACACCGATCGGGCCTGGGTCGAACAGCACCTGGCCGAGCACGCGGAAGCGCGCGAGGAACTGGCCTGGTTCCGCGCCCTGCAGAGCCAGTTGCAACACGACGCGCCGGTGGTGCCGCCGTCGATAGGCCTGGCGCGCACGCTGCACTTGATCCGCGGCGACCGGCCGACTTTTGCCGAGCGCGTCAGCGGCGTCTTCGCGCAACTGGGCATGCGCCCGGGGCTGGCGCTGGCGGGCCTGGCGCTGGTCGCGTTGCAGGGCGGGGTGATCCACGAGCTGCTGCGTCCCGAGCCTGGCGCCAGCGTTGACGACGCAACCCAAATCCGGGCGCTCGACCCGCCGGCGGCGGTTGCCGGCCCGCTGTTGAAGCTGAACTTCGCGCCGGTCGCGCGCGAGGTCGACATCCGCCTGGCTCTGGTTTCGGTGCAGGGCAGCCTGGCCGGCGGGCCCGGGCCTCAGGGCGACTACTACGTGCGCGTTCCGGCCGGACGGGAGTCCGAAAGTGCCGAGCAGCTCCGCGGCAACGCCCTCGTGCTGCGCGTGACGCTCGCCACCGCTCTGCCGCTGCTGACGTCGCGCTGACCCGCCCGGCCCTGCGGGCCGCCTCACGCCGCCGGCCGCTCGGGTGAAGTTGGTTGAACCGTTGCCGCATCGGCGGCAACTCAACGGCATCAGGTTCAACACGCGCAGTCGCTGCGCCGCTGGGCCCTACCCGGTGTCATCCCGCCCATCCATCTCCAGGAGTTCCCATGTCGCGCCACCTGCTGACCATCGCCCTGCTCGTTGCGCATGCCGCCTGGGCCGCGCCGAAAGAAGAAATGCGCTACTACCGCGACGGCGTGCAGATCGACCCGGTCGAGGTTTCGCGCATCCTGGCCGGGCCCGGCCTGAAGCGCTCGATCCGCCTGCTGCCCGAAGGCGCGAGCGCCGAGCGCCCCGCAACCGACGGGAATGCGGCGTCGTCGGTGGCCGCCGCCGCGGTCGAGCTGGCGCCGCAGGGCCGCCAACCGGATTCGATTGCCTTGCCGGTTCAGTTCGGTTTCGATTCCGCCGACATCCTGCCGCGGGCCCGTGGCCAGCTCGATGCGGTGGCCCAGGGCATCAAGCTGCTGCCCCCATCGCACACCGTATTGATCGAGGGCCACACCGACGCGCTCGGCGACCAGCCGTACAACCTGCAGCTCTCGCGCAAGCGCGCCGAGGCCGTCAAGCGCTACCTGGTCGGCCAGCACGGCGTGGACGCCCAGCGGCTGAAGGCCGTCGGCTATGGCGAAGACCGGCCCATCGATGGTGTCGACGCCTCCGCGCCCGAGAACCGGCGTGTGCAGTTCCGCGGCGCATGAGCGCGCAGCGCCTCTCAGTCAATGAAGCGCGGCTGGAACCAGGCACGCCGGAGCGATACCATGGACCGCATTGCCCTCAAGCATTCCGGAGCGACGGCCCCATGGAACCTGCCGAAATTGTCCAACTGCTCGAACGCATCGCGCAGCGCGACGAGAGCGCCTTCAAGCTGCTCTACAAGGCCTTCAGCCGCAAGCTGTATGCCTATGCCTTGCGGCAGATGAGCGACCCGGCGGCAGCGGAGGAAATCGTGTCCGACACCTTGCATGAGATCTGGCTCCACCCGACGCGGTTTCGCGGCGAGTCGCAGTTCAGCACCTGGCTGATCGGGATCGCGCGCTACAAGTCGCTGATGCGCCTGCGCGCCGGCCGGGCCGAGCCGCCGCGCGACGACGTCGACGATCTCGCCGAGGTGCTGCCCACCGACGACGCCGGGCCGTTCGAGCTGATGGCCGGCCGCCAGCGCGAACACAACGTGCGCCATTGCCTGGAGCGGCTGAGCCGCGAACACCGCGAATGCATGCACCTGGTGTTCTTTGAAGGCATGGGGCTGGCCGAGGTGGCCCAGCTGCAAGCCTGCCCCGAAGGCACCGTCAAGACCCGAATGTTTCATGCCCGCCAAAAATTGCGCAACTGCCTGAGCCTGATGCTGAAAGCTGAAGGCAACAAGACCCACGGAGAATGATGATGGACCGTCAATTCCTTGAACTGCTGCCGTGGTACGCCAATGGCACCTTGCCCGACGCGGACCGCGCACGGGTCGACGACGTGCTGGGCCGAGATGCGCGCGCCGCCACCGAACTGGAATGGCTGCAGTCGCTGCAGCAACGCGTGCAGGCCGACGCGCCCGAGGTGTCCGACGAGATCGGCTGGGAGCGCACGCTCAAGCGCATCCACGCCGAGGCGGCCGTGCCGCGGGCCGCGCCGGCCCAGGCCGTTCGGCCCGCGCCGGTGCGCACGCCCCCCCGCGCCCCGGCGCTGGCGGTGCGGCTGCGCGAATGGTTTGCCGGCATGAGCCTGTCGCCGGCGTTTGCGATGGCCGCGCTGGTCATCGTGGCGCAGGCCGGCGTGATCTTCAAGCTGTCCGGCACCGAGAAGGACTACGAACAGATCCGCGCCACCCCCGGCGCGGCCACCCCGGCCGGGCAGCTCCTGCGGGTCGGCTTCAAGCCCGAGGCGAGCGAGGCCGACATGCGCTTGCTGTTGGTGGCGGTGCAGGGCAACATCGAAAGTGGGCCGGGACAGTTGGGCGACTATTACGTGCGCGTGCCAACTGCCGCGGCTTCGTCCGCCGGCACGCGGTTGAAAGCCTCGCCCATTGTCGAAAACGTTCTGACGGTCGACGCCGTGCCGGCACGCGGCCATTGAACCGTCGCAAATTCAAGCGCAGGAGGTTGCCCATGAAGCTCAAGAACACCGCATCCGAGGTCTGCCCGGCCCGTCGCAGCGCGCTGGAGCAGCTGACCCGCGCCGCGCTGGGAACCTGGCTTGCCGCCCACGGCGTGTCCGGCGCGCAGGCCCAGACCGGGCCCGCGGAGCCGCCCAAGGATCGCAAGCTGGCGCTGGTGATCGGCAACGGCAACTACCGCAACGGGCCGCTGAAGAACCCGGTCGGCGACGCGC
Organism: Methylibium sp.; assembly: GCA_043718725.1. Lineage (GTDB taxonomy): Bacteria > Pseudomonadota > Gammaproteobacteria > Burkholderiales > Burkholderiaceae_C > LGRD01. The sequence continues at coordinate 9,615 of JAYSVE010000749.1, read as the reverse complement.
GTGCGGTGGCCGCCAGCCTGCGCACGCTGGGCTTCGACGTGACCTTGCGCACCGACGCCGGCCTGGCCGACATGTTGGAGGCGATGCGCCAGTTCACCGTGCGCGCCGGCGACGCCGCGGTGCGGCTGCTGTTTTTCGCCGGCCATGGTTTGCAGCACCGCGGGGTCAACTACCTGCTGCCGGTGGATGCCGACATCAAGGGTGAAGACGACGTCGCCGGCCGCAGTGCCGATGTCGGCGAGCTGATCGACCGGCTCGGGCGCGTCAAGCACGGCATCAACATCGTCGTCCTCGATGCCTGCCGCAACAACCCGTTCTCCGGCGGCGAGATCCTTGGCGCCGATGGCCGGCGCCTGAAGTTCCGTGGCCTGGCCAGCAAGGGGCTGGCCGCCATCGACGCGCCGGCCGGCACGATGGTGGCGTTCTCCACCGCGCCCGGCGGCGTGGCGCTCGACAACCCGCAAGAGCCGCACAGCCTGTACACCAAACACTTCATCGAAAACGTCGCGACACCGGGCCTGCCGGTGGAGCTGCTGTTCAAGCAGGTGCGCATCAGCGTGGCGCGCGACACCCAGCGCATGCAGGTGCCGTGGGAAAGCTCCAGCCTGACCGGCGAGTTCTGCTTCAAGGCCGACGGACGGGGCACCTGCTCGGTGACGCGGCTGGCGCAATGAGGGCGGTGGCTTGCGCAGGCCAGAATGGTCGGCGAGGCGCCCGGCGCGTACCGCCGCGCGCCGCGACACCGGGCTCGCCCAAGAAAAATTTGAACGGGCTCGCTCTGCGCGGCCACTCATCGCGGCCCGCGGGTGGCACCATTGGCGGCCGCCGGTCTTGCTTCGGGAGTGAACATGAGCCTTGCGAACGAGACCACGCGCTTCCAGGCCCTGAGTGCGAAGGGCGGTGACTTGCCAGCCGACGGAAGCCTTGGCCAGGCTGGCGGCAACAAGCCTGAAGGCGCGTCGACGCAGCGCGATGCGTCGGCCTCGATCGTCGGCAGCCGCGTCGGCGCGTACCTGATCACCAAGCGCATCGGCGCGGGCGGCGTCGGCGAGGTGTTCAAGGGCGTCGACGTGATGCTCCAGCGCGAGGTCGCCATCAAGGTCTTGCTGGATGAGCTCACCTCCGATCCCGTCTTTCTGAAGCGTTTCAGCAACGAGGCGCAATTCCTCGCCAAGCTCGGCCACCCCAACGTCACCAGCGTCTACGCCTTCCTGAACGAAGGCGGCAAGCAGTTCATCGTGATGGAGTATGTGCCTGGCATTTCGCTCGACGAGTTCATTCGCTCCGGCGGCCCGGTTCCCGTCGAGCGGGCGCTGAGCATCTTTCGCAAGGCGCTCGACGGCATCGCCCACGCGCATGCCCACGGCATCGTGCACCGCGACATCAAGCCGGCCAACATCATGCTGGCCGACAGCGGGCAGGTGAAGGTGATGGACTTCGGCATCGCCCGTGCGCTCGACAGCCAGGAGCAGTTGACGCGGCACGGGCAAGTGGCCGGCACCGCCAGGGCGATGGCGCCCGAGCAGATCCGCGGCGCCCAAGCCGACGTGCGCTCCGATATCTATTCGCTCGGTATCGTGTTGTACACGCTGCTGGCCGGCCGCCCGCCGTTTGAAGGCCGGGGCGACCACGCGCTGATGCTGGCCCAGCTGGAGCAAGCGCCACCGCCGCTGCACTCGTGGATCGACAACGTAGCGCCGAAGCTGGAAGCCGCGGTCATGCGGGCGCTGGAAAAAGACCCCGGGGCCCGATTTCAGAGCGTGGCGGCATTCGCGCGGGCGATCGATGCGTGCCTGGCCGAACTGGCCACGGCTGCGCCGCCGGCCGTGGACAGTCTCGACCCGCAGACCTCGTCGAGAACCGTGATCAACCCCGTGCTGCAAGGCGTGCAGCGGTTGCCGAGTTCCGGCGCGGACGGTCAAAGGGCCCAAGAAGCGGGCGGGCCGAGGCGCAAGTGGCCTTGGTTGCCGGCAGGAGCCGCCGCACTGGTCGTGGTCGCGCTCGGGCTGGGTACGCTTTTGTGGCCGCCGAATCTGACGCCCACCGTCCCGAGCCCAACCCTCCCGAACCCGACCGTCGCCAACGAGACTGTCCCGACCCCGACTGTCCCGACCCCGCCCGCCGTTGCCGTCAAGCCGCTCACCTTGGCGATCGTCCGCCTGCCTTCCGACGGCGCGGCCGCATCCGCAGGCGGTGCAGCTGAAGCCGGTGTGGCCGGACCGGTTGCCTTGCATCGCTTCAAACCTGGCGAGCTCATCCGGTTGCGGCTCGCGCCCAGCCAGGACGCGCACGTCTACTGCTACTTGCAGGACGAGGCCCGCCGCATCGTTCGGTTCTATCCGAACCGCTTCAACACAAGCGCCCTGGTGCGGGCGGCTGCACCGTTGGAGATGCCGGGTTCGATGCGCTTCGAGCTGGCGGCGAACAAGCTCCAGGTGCCCGAGACGATTGCCTGCTTTGCGAGCGAGCGCGACGTAATTGGCAGCTTGCCGGCATCGGTGGTCGGCGACGATTTCGCCGCGTTGCCCGTGGCGTCGCTCGACGCGGTGCGCCAGGCGTTTGCACGTGCGGCCGCCGACGGGCTGGCCGAGGGCCGATTCGAAATCGGTTTCAAGTAAACAGAAAAATAGTTTGAACGGTATGGGGGGAGGGGTGCAACTCAATACACGAGAAGCACAAGTGCTCTCAAGCCCCTAGTCCCCAGTCCTTCAACCTTTCTTTTGGAACACCATCATGAACATCAATGACCTCTCCCAAGTCGAAGAACTCGCCCGTGAAGAGCAAGCCGCTGTGCGCGGCGGCGACGCCAGCAATGCCGTCATCGCCCTGATGGCCGGCTCGACCCTCGTGAACGGCGGCTCCGGTGTCAGCATCGGCAGCCCGGTCGTGCAAGCGAACCCGCAAACGCAGACCATCACCCCGACGGCCACCGATGTCAACATCGACACCAAGGTCGCCAACGTGCTGCAGTCGGCGAACGTCCTGCTGGGCCAGTTCTGAGCCCGCCCACCCAACCACCCCTTAGGAGTACACATCATGAACATCAAAGACCTCGAACTGAGCAAGGAACTGAGCCGTGACGAGCAAGCCGCTGTGAGCGGCGGCGACGCCAGCAACGCCGTCATCGCCCTGATGGCCGGCTCGACGCTTCTGAACGGCGCCACCGGCGTCAGCGTCGGCAGCCCGGTCGTGCAAGCCAACCCGCAATCGCAGACCATCACCCCGACGGCGACGGATGTCGATCTGGACTCCAAGATCGCCAACGTGGTGCAGTCGGCTGGCGTTCTGCTGGGCCAGTTCTGAGCGCAGGCGCAAAGCCGTGCACGGCGCGAGCCGTGCACGGCCCCCATCACCCACCCCTCAGGAGAACTCTCATGAACATCAAAGACCTCGAACTGAACCACGACATGAGCCGCGACGAGCAAGCCGCCGTGTGCGGCGGTGCCGCGACGAACGGCGTGCTCGCCCTGATGTCCGGCTCGACGCTGGCGAACGGCCCCACCGGTGTGAGCATCGGCAGCCCGGTCATCCAGGTCAACCCGCAGATCCAGACCATCGTCCCCACGGCGACGGACATCAACCTCGACCTCAACATCGCCAACATCCTGCAGTCGGCGAACGCCCTGGTGGCCCAGGGCTGAAGGCCTGCGTTGACGCCCCGCGGCGCAAGCTGCGCGGCGACACGCTCGAAGACGAGCGAGGCGGCACCGGTTGAACCTCACCCACGGTGCCGCCCCGCTCTTTTTTTCATTGCACCACCCAAGCCAACGAGAACCGCCATGATCACCATCACCGACCTGCCCCTCAGTCGCGCTCTGGACGTGCGAGCCATGTCGTCGTTGCGGGGCGCGGGCGGCGCACCCTGGGTCTTCGCTTTCCGGCCCTTCGTCGAGCCTGTTGCCAGCGTCGGCTCGGCGGTCAACTACTTCCAGATCAACAACAACTACACCTACATCGACAAGCTGGTCAACCAGACCACGGTCCTCAATATCGAGAACTCGGGCGACAACGCCAACCTGACCGCCGTTTTGATCGGCGGCCAGGGCGCCTAAGGCGCGAGCGCCCAGGCCGCACCGAATCCGAACACCCATCCCCGCCGTCGCCATGAACCCAGCCGAGCCTGGTGCCGATGGCGCGGGCAGCGCGAGCGAGTTCCACTGGACGTCGGCATCGAGTTCGCACCCCGGCCGCGTGCGCGAGGTCAACGAAGACGCCTGCCTCGATCAACCCCACTGCAATGTCTGGGCCGTCGCCGACGGCATGGGCGGCCACTCGTTGGGCGAGTTCGCGAGCCGCCTGGCCATCAAGAGCCTGATGGACCTGGTGGACCCGACCAAAGCCGCGGCAAGCCTGGAAGCGCTCGTCGCGGCCGCCCACGAGCGTCTGCAGCAAACCAACCGCCGCCTGCGCACCGAGGCCGCGCGGCGCGACGTGCCGATCATCGGCACCACCATTGCCGTGCTGCTCGCCGCCGGGCGCCATGGCGCCTGCGTGTGGGCCGGCGACAGCCGCATCTACCGTTACCGCGCCGGGCGGCTGCAACAGCTCACGCGCGACCACAGCCAGCTCGAAGCCGTGCGGTGGCAGCAGGTGGGGTCCTCGGACGACACGCTGGTTCGGCCGCCGCCGAACGTGATCACCCGCGCACTTGGCGGTGACGAAGCGCTGGAGCTCGACAGCATCACGGTCGACGTGCTCGACGGCGACCTGTTCCTGCTGTGCAGCGACGGCCTGAGCAACGAGGTCAGCGAAGTGGCCATCGAACAAGCGCTGTTGCACGGGGGTTGCAAGCTGGCGTGCGAGACGCTGCTGGCGATGGCACTCGAACGCGGCGCCCACGACAACGTCACCGCGGTGGTCGTGCGTGCCGACGACCCGAGCAGCCCGGACCGCACGACGCCGCATCCGGTTTTAAAGCCGGAGCGCTGAATTCGACCGCTACAGCTCGCTCTCAGCCCACTCAGCGAAGACGTCCAGATCCGCCAGGAGCCGCTTGGCCTCGTCCAGCGAAGTGCTGCGCGCGCCATAGTTGACTTCGTCCTTGCGGCCGAGCAGGCGCCGGTAGAACTTCTCTTGGCGGTCCGGCAGGTTGTTGCCGAGCACCTCGCGCAGCAGCCGCGGCGCCGAGGCATGGTCCTGCGTGTTGACGATGGCCTGCCGCTTGGCGGTGATCGCGTCGGCATAAGCGATTGCGCACGCCACCATCAGCGAAATGGCGGGGTTGTACGTGCTGCTGCTCTCGAGCGTGACCAGGCTGCGCGCCGACTCGCGGAACTCGCGAGCTTGATGGAGTCGACCGTTCCAGTGCTCGTCGCCGACGGGCTTGCGGGGGCCCTGACTTGTCATGCGACGGTCATGCGACGCTCATGTGACGCTCATGTGACGCTCATGTGACGATTAAGCGCGCCCGAACGCCCCTCATTTCAGCTTCGGGCCGGCCGCCTTTCAGAACCCTGCCGTCACGAACGACGCCGGACCACCATGTGTTGCCGTCTTGCAGTGCCGCGAGATCTTGCGGCGTCAGAGCGGTCACGGAGACGTGCACGTTCAACGCGTCCTCGATGGGCATGAGGTCTTCGCGAACCTGGTCGCTCACGTCTGGCGAGGACACCAGAAGCGCCAGGTCGATGTCGCTGGCGGGAGTGTCTTCGCCGCGGGCAACGCTGCCGTAGAGCCACGCCGCTTGAACGCCCGCGCGTTTCTTGAGTCGCTCGCGCAGGCGTGCCACCAGGTCTTCCCACACCGCGCGCTCCGCCTGGAAGAGCGCCAGAACGGGATGCCGAAAGGGGTGAACAGCAGCCAGCTCGAACAGTTGCGTACGCGCAGAGCCCTTGGCAACCACGATGCCTTGTGCGGCAAGCACGTCGAGAACAAGGCGTGCACCTTGCGGTGTCAGCCCGGCCGCAGACGCAATCTGGGTCGCCGAGGATGCCAGACCGTCGGCGAGAACCCGGAGCACACGGACGTTGCCGGGGCTTCCGAACAGAAGGGTGAGCGGGTAGCGGAGGTGGCTCTGCTGGCCGGACGGAGTGCGCATGCCGAAAACAATATCGCTTTCCTTATGGAAAGTCAAATTTCCATTCGGCAATTCCGCTTCTCAGACGAACTGGCAGGGGCTCCGCGTCGATGACTATGAACACTTGGCGGACTGCGCCGCGCCTGAGCGCCTGTGCCAGCGGCGGCGCTAAATGTCCATCATTGACAATTCTTGATAACATTGGCAGGACCCTGTGCAAGGAGAGCGCCTGTGGGCATGAACGTCAACCTGACGCCGCAACTCGAAGAACTGGTCCGCGCCAAGGTGGCAGCGGGCCTTTACGCATCCGCCAGTGAAGTCGTGCGCGAGGCGCTGCGCCTGATGGATGAGCAGGACCGCTTGCGCGCGGCCAAGCTCGAGCAGTTGCGCATCGAAATTCGCCAGGGCCTGAACAGCGGGCCGAGCAAAGCGTGGAGCGCCGAGGACGCCAAGCGCGAAGGCCGTGCTCGACGGGCTCGCAAGGCTGCATAGCGGGCGATGCCGCGCATCACTCGCCGGCCGCTGGCGGCAGCCGACATTCTTGACATCTGGGACCACATCGCCGAGGACAGCATCGAGCAGGCCGATCGGTGGGTCGACAAGCTGGATGAGAAGTTCGGACTCATCGCGACACAGCCCTTGATGGGGCGTGCGAGAGATGAAATTGCAGGTGACCTGCGCAGCTTTCCGTTTGGGCGGTACGTCATCTTCTACGCGGGCATCGAAGATGGGATCGACGTCGTGCGCGTGGTCCACAGTGCTCGCGACATCGACGCGGTCTTTGGCGAGAATCATTAGGCGGCGACATCTCGCCTGCGAGACCCTGCACGACTTGACCGCACGAAGCCGCAGCCGGTCCTGAATCCGGAGCCTTGACGTGGCCCGCGTGCGCCGGCCCGACAATCCACCCGGTGATCGACGCGACGCACAAGAGGGCGGCATAGGCACGCCTCGCTCGGCCTCTGGGCCCTGGCAAGACCGCAACTTCAGATGACTGTGGTCGGGCATGTTCGTCTCCACGCTGGGTTCGCACACGGCCGGCATCGTCAACCCGCTGCTGGTGCTGGCGCTCACGGGCTCGCCGGAAACCGTGGCGTGGGTGACGGCCCTGCGCATCACGCCCTTTGTATTGTTGAGCCCGCCGGCGGGCGCCAAGATCGACCGTTGGGACCGCCGGCGCGTGATGCTGTGGTGCGACGTGGGCCGCGGCCTCGTGGTGGGCAGTCTGCCGTTGGCCGTGCCGTGGCGTCCATCGACCTTGGCGCACATCGTCGCCGTGGCGATGGTGGAGGGCCCTTTGATGGTGTTCTACAACCTGGCCGAAGTGGCGGCACTGCCGCGCGTGGTGGCCAGGCCGCAACTGCCCCAGGCCAGCGTCATCAACCAGGCGGGGTTTACTGCGGCCGGCATTGCCGGGCCGGCGCTGGGCACGGCGCTCTACCAGGTGAGCCGGGCCTTGCCGTTTGCGGCGGATGCGTTGAGTTATGTGTTTTCGGCAGTCACCTTGTGGCTGATCGCGCGCGTCGGCGCTGGCCAGACCCAGGCGTTCGTCGCCTGCGTCTTTGGTCTGCTGGCGGTGGCTGCGCTGTCGTCGCGCACCATTCGGCATGAACCGACGTTGGCGCGGACTTGAGAACGGGCTCGCAGCGTTTGCACGCCGAGCTCATCGGCTTCTGGTTCAGCGTTTGAGCCACCGCCGATCAGCGCGCGAGTAGCATGAACGTACCAGTCATGAGTAGGAGAACGAATGTGATCCCCAAAAACACCATCTGCCTCTGGTACGACGGCACCTCGCTGGACGCCGCGAAGTTCTATGCCGAGACCTTCCCGGACAGCGCGGTGGGAGCGGTCCTTCGCGCGCCCGGCGACTATCCCGCAGGCAAGCAGGGCGATGTGTTGACGGTCGAATTCACCGTGATCGGCATCCCTTGTCTTGGCCTGAACGGTGGCCCGGCGTTCAAGCACCACGAGGCCTTTTCGTTCCAGGTGGCGACCGACGACCAGGCCGAGACCGACCGCTTGTGGAACGCGATCGTGGGCAATGGTGGCGTCGAGAGCGCCTGCGGCTGGTGCAAGGACAAGTGGGGCCTGTCGTGGCAGATCACGCCACGCGCCCTCACCGCCGCAATCGCCGATCCTGATCCCGCCGCCGCCAAGCGCGCGTTCGAGGCGATGATGCAGATGGGAAAGATCGACATTGCGGCGATCGAAGCGGCTCGGCGCGGTTGACGTTGCTGAGTCTGTTTGCGATGGCCGCGCAAGGCTGCGTCGGGTCGTGCTGGGCGGCTCGCCTTCTGGTGGAGCAGGCGTTCGGCTTGCGGCGTATCGAGTGACCGCTTCCGGGGGAGCCGCCGGGCAACTGGATCCGGCCAGTTCCAGTCATCCGATCGATCAGGGGAATCGCAACGTCAATGACCAGTTCTAAAGTGCAGCGCCATAGGTCGACGGTGGCTCGAAGGGGCTACTGCCCCAAATGCCGGTCAGGACCTTGCGTCACTTGTCGCAGGGCCGACGCACTTCGTACCTCTGCAGTTCGATCGGCCGAACTGGGGCCGCCGACTCAAGGCGGCGGTGGCACTTCTCCGGTTCCACCCCACCTCCTTCAGACCAACATCGCAGCCACACCACAGCGAAAACTGCTGCTTGGCTCAGTTGCCCGAAGCCAACCCCTGCGCCAGCGCGTCGAACACCACACGGATTCGCCGCGAGGTGCGAAGCTCGCGGTGGGTGACCAGCCAGATCGGGAAGCGCACGGGCGGAACGTCGTCGAGCACTCGGATGATGCCCGGGGTGTCGCGGGCGATCTCGTCCATCATGGCGCCGATGCCCATGCCGTGGCGCACAAGGGCCCAGTGGGCCATCGAGTGGTCGGAGTAGCAACTGAAGTTCGCCTCGCTGAGTGGCAGGCCATGCTGGCACAGGTAGGCAAGGAACTGGCCTGAGCGATCGGAGCCGACGAAGGGCAGATGGGCCGCTTCTTCGGCTTGGCGCGGATGGCCGTGGACCTTCACCCAGTCTTCGGACGCGTAGAAGTTGGCCGCTGCCTCCCGGATCAACCGGGAGATCAGATCCGGCTGCTCGGGCTTGACATGACGGATGGCGATGTCCGCCTCGCGACGCAGCAGGTCGCTGAGCGCGTCGGAGGAGATCACCTCGATGGCAATGCCCGGTTGCTTCTCGCGCAGTAGCCGCACCAATGGGGGCAGCAGGTAGGCAGCTACCGCGTCGGTGGCAGAGACCGAGACGACGCCGCCCACGGCCTGCGAGCGGCCGGTGGCCGCCAGCCGCAGGGCCTCGGCGGACGTGCCCATGGCGCGCGCATGTTCCAGCAGGTCCAGCCCGGTGGGCGTGAGCGCCATGGCTTTGCCCACGCGCTCGAACAGGGTCACGCCCATGCGCTGCTCGATGGCTGCCACTTGGCGACTCAGCGTGGGCTGGGTCAACCCCAGCTTGCGAGCCGCCGCCGACAGCGAGCCGGTTTCTGCGGTCTCCAGAAACGCCTTGAGCTGGTTCCAGTCGAGGTTATCCATGCAAAAATGTATATGTTCACTGCAATTTACCGCAATTCCCTGCGGAGCTTTGCATGGATACCATCCGGG
>JAYSVE010000748.1:0-3204 GCA_043718725.1 Methylibium sp. | reverse complement strand
TGGCCCTGGCGCTGGGCCGCTACAGCCAGGGCATCAGCGTGGCCAAGGCGCTGACCCAGGGCCTGGGCGCGAAGGTGAAGGGCGCGCTGGAGACCACCCTCAAGCTGGCGCCCAAACACGCCGACGCGCACGTTGCGCTTGGCTCCTTCCATGCCGAAGTCATCGACAAGGTCGGCTCGCTGCTGGGCCGCACCCAGGGTGCCTCGAAAGACGCGGGTCTGGCGCACTACCAGGCGGCGTTGAAGCTGAACCCAACGTCGGCGATCGCCATGGTCGAATACGCCAATGGCATGGTGATGCTCGAAGGCGACAAGAAGATGAAACAGGCCACCCAGTTGTACGAGGACGCCGCGGCCTGCGTGCCGATGGACGCGACCGAGCGGCTGGATGTGGAGATGGCCAAGGCCGAGCTGGAGGACTGACCCGGCGGCGACTTCAAGCTTTGACACGCCCACGACCGGCTGGAATTTGGGCCCAGACTGCCGAGTCGGGCCAACGCCAATCGTCCACCGGGACGGACGGGGCCGCGGGGCCCGGCGATGTCCCGGCCCACCGGCGCCCAGCGCGGGCTGCGGTGACCTCGGCACCGTGACCTTGACCGAACAGGTCGCGACGTTGCCCGCCACGTCCTTGGCCTCGCAGGTGATGGTGTAGGTGCGCCCCGTCTTGCTGAAACGTTCGCTGCGCAACTGGCCAGGTCGATCGCCGGGCTACCGGTCAGCGGGGCCATCGTGCGCGGATTCCCGCCGTTGTTTTGCAGCGGGCCGAGCTGCGCCGGAGTGTTGGCCAGGCTGGTGGTGATAGTGACGACAACTCAGATCGTCACTCAAGTTGCCGCCCCCGTTTGATCAAACTTCATCGAAACACCTCAGACCCAGCCCAGGCCTTGGGTGCGACCGGACCGGGCCCGACCCGCATCAACGCCGCGGCGCCACCGGCAAGCGCACCTCGACCACCAGCCCGGGCGAGGCGTTGCGCACCGACATCTGCCCCCCATGGGCCTGCGCGACCCGCTTGCACAGGTACAGGCCCAGGCCCACGCCGCCGGTCGACCGTTGGCGGGCGGTGTCGACACGGTAGAACGCTTCAGCCAGGTGCGGCAGTTGCTCGGGCGGTACGCCGGGGCCGAAGTCGCGCACGCGCAGCACCACGCTGGCGCCTTCAAGCGTGGTCGACACGATGGGCGCTTCGGTTGCGCCGGCGCCGTGGCGCAGCGCGTTGTCGAGCAGGTTGCGCAGCAACAGCTTGACGCGCACCGGGTCCAGGGGCAGCAACGGCAGCGCTGGCGCGGCCTCGACGCGCACGCCGCGGCCGTCGAAGTTTGTGGCGATCCCGTCCGCCACCAGCGCGTTCAGGTCCGCGTCCTCGCGTTGCAGCGCGGCGTGGCCGGCGCTCAGGCGTTCGCTTTCCAGCAGCTCGGCGATCATCTCGCCCATCGCGGCCAGGTCGCGCAGCAGCGCGTCCCGGGCGCTGCGGTTCTCAAGGCTGTCGGACACCAGCTCGGCGTTCAGGCGCGCGCGCGTCAACGGCGAGCGCAGCTCGTGGCTGATGGCCAGCAGCAATTGGCGCTTGGCGTCGAGGATGTGGTGCAGGCCGGACGCCATGGCATTCACCTGCGCGGCCAGGTCACCCAGTTCGTCGCGCCGACGCACGGCGATGGGCCTGGAAAAGTCACCCTGCCCGAAGCGCACGGCGCCGGCGCCGATGTCGCGCAGCGGGCGCAGCAGGTGGCGCACGTAGGCATAGGCCAATGCGGTCAGCAGCAGCAGCACGCCGAGTGTGATCCAGCCGATGAAGCGCGGCCGGTGCTGCCAGCCGGCGTCGCCCAGGCCGAAGCGGATGCGGTGGCCGTCCGCGGTGGCGCGGGTCAGCAGCCACCAGGCGCCGTCGTGCTCGGGCGCGTCGACCATGTCGGTCGACAGGCGAGGCCGGTCGAAATGGGGCCGCTGGCGCGGATGCGACTCCCAGTTCACCACCGGCCCGTCGATGCGGATCGCCAAGGGCAGGCTCCGCGTGAGCGCCCGGGCCCGGGCCACGTCGGGCGGCGTGCCGATGTCCTGGGCCAGCCGGTCGACATAGTCCGCCAGCAGCGGGCGCACCACGTCGCGCCAGCCGCCGGAGAACAGGTTGCGCGTGCCGCCCAGGAACGCCAGTGTCAGCGCCAGCGCCAGCACCAGGAACAGCGCGACCAGCCGCATGCCCAGCGAATGGCCGATGCGCTGGCGCCAGCGCCGCTGGTCCAGGCCCGCGGCGCCGGCGCTGTGCGGCGCGGCCGGGGTCGGCGTCACGTTCGGGCACCGGCGAACGCATAGCCGGCGTTGCGCAGTGTCTTGATGCAGTCCAGCGGTTCGAGTTTCTTGCGCAAGCGGCTGACCAGGATGTCGACGGCGCGGGTGTACAGCTCGGCGTCGTGGCCGCGCAGGCGGTTCAGGATCTCGTCGCGGCTGAACACTTTTTGCGGCTCGGCGGCCAGCAGCGCGAGCAGTTCGAACTCGGTGCTGGTCAGCTCCAGCTTCTGGCCGTGGAGCAGCGCCTGGCGCCGATCCAGATCGATCTCCAGGCCGTCGAACACCAGGCGCTGCGGGCTGGCCGCGGGCATTGCAGGTGCGCGCCGCTGGCGCCGCAAGACGGTCTGCAGGCGGGCCGCCAGTTCACGCGGCTCGAAGGGCTTGGGCAGGTAGTCGTCGGCGCCCAACTCCAGGCCGACCACACGGTCCGTCACCTCGCCGCGCGCGGTGAGCATGACGATCGGGATGTCGCTCTGCTGGCGTATCGTGCGACACAGCGCAAAGCCGTCCATCTCGGGCAACATCACGTCCAGGATCACCGCGTCGAACGCCTCGGCGTGCAGGCGCGCCAGCCCCGCGCTGGGCCGCGCGGCGCTGGCCAGCTCAAAGTCGAAACGCTTCAGGTAGGCCGCGAGCGGCGCGGCCAACTGTTCGTCGTCGTCGATCAGCAAAATGCGCTGCATGGTGGGCATGCTCCCATGGCCAGAGGCGCAACGCAACGCCCCGCGCGGGCAGCGTGCCGCGCCGGGCGGTTGCACGAACTCACCCCCAATGCCCGCGCCGCTTGCTGAGGAACTCACGCAGCTTGTGCTGCTGTTCGGGCTTCAAGGCGTCGAAGAAGTCCGCCGTCGCGGCAATCACCTCGGGGCTCTTGGCGCGGATGGCGCCGGTCTTTTCTTCCACCAGCGCCTGGGCG
>JAYSVE010000747.1:0-3205 GCA_043718725.1 Methylibium sp. | reverse complement strand
GACCGACGGTTTGCCGGGCGCCGAGGCGCCGCCGCAGCCGCGGGTGCTTGAGCGGTCGCGCCCGCGCAACGAACGCATGGCGGGCGACAAGATCGAGTGCAACGCCTGCCCGGTGCTGTGCCAGGTCTCGCCCGGCCGCGTCGGCGCCTGCGATCGGTATGCCAACCACGACGGCAGGCTGGTGCGCGTGGACCCGGTCGTGCTGTTGCGCCGCACGCTGGAAGCCGACGCTGGCGACGCCGCCCGCGTCGTCCCTTTTGCAGTGCCGCCGTCGGTCGCCGGGCCGACCGACTGGAACGGCGACCTGTTGCTCGCCGACGAGGTGTTCGTCACCGGCGTCGGCGCGTCCACCACCTACCCCGACTACAAGCCCGCGCCGTTCATCGTCGCCTCGACGGCCGCTGGCGTCGACATGGTGACCGTCGTCACCGAGGGCATCTTCAGCTATTGCAGCCTCAAGGTGAAGATCGACACCGACCGTTACCTCGGCCCCGAGCAAGCCAACGTGCGCTGCCAGGGCGAGGTGGTGGGCCATGTCACGACGGCCGAATACGGCTCGCAGATGCTGTCGCTGGGCGGCGTGCACCACATCACCGGGGGCAGCAAGAAGGAAGGGCGTGTCACCGTCGACATGATGGAGCGCCTGGGCAACCAGGCGGCGGTCGAGCTGGCCATCGACGGCGGCTCGCAACTGCTGCTGCAGGCCGGGCGCGCGCCGGTTGTCAATGGCGTCGAGGAGCAGCGCATGCGGGTCGGCTGCGGCTCGGCCACGATCGGCATCTTTGCCAAGCAGTTCTTCGGCATCGCCGACGAGGTGGTGGTGGTCGACGACCACATCACCGGTGTGCTCACCGAGCACCAGGCCGGCCGTTGCCTGGACATGCGCACGTCGGGCATCAAGCTGCGCGGCCGCAAGTCCACGCCCGGGCGCTACTTCCAGGTCGCCAACCCCGGCACCGGCTGGGGCGGCACCGACCTGTTCGACCCGCTGGCCATCATCGAGCGCTGGGACGCCCGACTGGCCTGGCCCGGCCTGCGCTTGTTGATGACGTCGACCACCGGCGAGCACTGCGCCTGGTATGTGCTCGACGAGGCGCTGAATTCGATTCAACAGGCCCTGCCGGCCGAGGTCAAGACCGTCGTCGACCGCATCGGCGAGAACTGCGAACCGTCGCTGACGACGGTGCTGTTCTTGGGCGGCGCCGGCGGCAGCCTGCGTGCGGGCGTGACCGACAACCCGGTGCTGCTGACGCGCGCTATCAAGCAGGCGCTGGTCAATGTCACCTGTGGCGGCGCACCGGCCTATGTGTGGCCCGGTGGCGGCATCACCGTGATGGCCGATGTGATGCGCATGCCCGAGCGCAGCTTCGGCACCGTGCCCACGCCGGCCATCGTCGCACCCATCGAGTTCAGCATGCGCCTGGACGACTACCGCGCCTTGGGCGGGCACATGGCGCAGGTGCGGTCGCTGGCCGACGTGCTGCGGCATGGCGCCTGGCACGACGATGGCGCGCCCACCGGCCGCCGCTGGGCGCTGCAACCCGCTGGCAATGCGTGGCCACTGGGCACGCCGCCGCTGCTGGGCTGAGCATGACGGCGCAGCGCGCTCCGCTGTCCGACGGTCGCTGGCACTTGCAGCATGGGCCGATCGACATCGTCATCGGCGCCGACGGCGAAGCCCATGCCGTGGCCGCCGCGCACGACGCGGCGTGGCGGCGCTTCGAGCCCGTGCTGGGCGAACTGGTCGGCGAGTTGCCGTTGCTGCGCTCACCGGTGGCCGGGCCGTGCCCGCTGCGGGGCGCGGTGGCCCGGCGCATGTGGCAGGCCTGCCGGCCGCACCGCCAGCCGTTCATCACCCCGATGGCGGCGGTGGCGGGGGCGGTGGCCGACGAGTTGATCGCCTGCTACCGGCGTGACGGCGTCAGCCGCGCCTGGGTCAACAACGGCGGCGACATTGCGCTGCATCTCGCCGCCGGGCAGTCGTTCCGGGTCGGGCTGTTCGCCGACCTCGCCCGGTTCGGTGCCGGCCAGTGGCGTGACGCTCAGGGTGCGGGCCTGGCGGTCGACGCCGCGTTCACGGTGCTCGCATCCCACCCGGTGCGCGGCGTGGCCACCAGCGGCTGGCGCGGGCGCAGTTTCTCGCTCGGCATTGCCGACAGCGTGACGGTGCTGGCCCGCAGCGCGGCCGAGGCCGACGCCGCCGCCACGATGATCGCCAACGCGGTCAACATCGACGATGCCCGCATCACACGCCGGCCCGCGTGCGACCTGAAAGACGACAGTGACCTGGGGGCGATCCCGGTCACCGTCGACGTGCCGATGCTCGACGCCGAAACGGTGGTCCGTGCGCTGGCCGCCGGCGCATGGTGCGCGCGCGAACTCCAACAGCGCGGCCTGATCGCGTCGGCCGCGCTGGTGTGCCAGGGCCGCCTGTTGACCGTCCACAATGCGGCCGTGGTGGCGGCCCCGTTGGCGGCCCTCGGCGCCACCCCGGCCGCCATCGGCGAGCCGGCCTGAACACTGCAACAGGATTCGTGATGATCGAGATACGCCGCATCGTGACCCACGTGGAAGACATCCTCCACGAGTTCGGCCCGGCGCCCACCGTGGCGCTGCGCCGGGGCGCCATCGCCGCCGTGCTGCGCAACCCGTTCGCCGGCCGGTATGTGGCCGACATCCTGCCGATGATGGAGGCGCTGCAGCCGGTGGGCATTGACATGGCCCGGCGGCTGCACGCGGCGATGGATGTGCCGGTCGAACGCCTGCAGAGTTACGGCAAGGGCGCCATCGTCGGCGCGGCCGGCGAGCTGGAGCATGGCGCGCTGTGGCATGTGCCGGGCGGCTACGCGATGCGCGAGCTGCTGGGCTGGAAGGGCGAGCGCAACGCGTACACACAAGGGCAGGGCGCGGCGCCGCCCAATCAACCCGCGGGCCAGCCCGGCAACGCCCTGGCCATCGTGCCGTCCACCAAGAAGGTCGGCCCGCCCGGCGCCGCGCTCGACGTGCCGCTGACCCACATCAACGCCGCCTACGTGCGCGGCCACTTCGACGCGATCGAGGTGCGCGTGCCCGGCGCGCCGCTGCCCGACGAGATCGTGTTCATCCTCGTGATGAGCACCGGCGCGCGCGTTCATTCGCGGGTCGGCGGCCTGAAGGCGGCGGACATCGCACAGTGGAACGGCCTGCGCTGAAGGAACAACGACCA
>JAYSVE010000746.1:0-3207 GCA_043718725.1 Methylibium sp. | reverse complement strand
TTCGTCAACTATGGCTTCGTGCCGCGCGAGACCCAGGCGTTGATGCACCCGCGCACACCGCGCACGGTGTGGTCGGACGCGCGCTGGACCCAGGCCCACGCGGTGCTGGCCTTCGTGCGCGAACACGGCGCCGTGCACCCGCGCGACGTCGACACCCATTTCGCCCATGGCAAGGTGCAGAACTGGTTCGGCGGCTCGTCCAACGCCTCGACCCAGTTGCTCGACGGCATGCACTACCGCGGCCTGCTGCGCATCGCGCGGCGCGACGCCGGCGTGCGTGTCTATGCGGCGCGCGAACCGACCCCAGCGCCGGCCGACGCGGCCGAGCGGCAAGCGCGCCACGACGCGCTGATCGATCTGGTCGTGCAAAAGTACGCGCCGCTGCCGGCGGCCTCTCTCGGCCAGTTGCTGAGCCATTTGCACGGCGGCGCGCCGCAGTGGCGCGACGACCGCGCCGGCGCCCTCAAACGCGTGCGCGCGCGGCTCGCGTCGACCCGCATCGACGGCGTCGATTGGTACTGGCCGGCCCTCGAAGAACCGTCGTCGCGCCGGTTTCGAATCGACGAGCGCGTGCGCCTGCTCGCACCGTTTGACCCCATCGTCTGGGACCGGCGCCGCTTCGAACTGCTGTGGGGCTGGGCCTACCGCTTTGAGGCCTACACGCCCGCACCCCGGCGCGTGCGCGGCTACTACGCGCTGCCGCTGCTGTGGCGCGACCGCGCAGTCGGCTGGGCCAACCTGAGCGTGCGCAACGACAGCTTGACGGCCGAACTCGGTTTTGCCAGCCGCAGCCCGGCGCGGGACGCCGGATTCAAGCCCGCACTGCGCACCGAACTGGGGGCGATGGCGCGCTTTCTGGGCTTGCGCGACGATGCGTTCGTGATTGGCCTACCCGGCGCCAGTCGGTAGCGGTTTTTGCCGCCACGCGAGCAGTGCGCCCAGCGCAAGAAACGCGGCCGAGCCGGCAAAGCCGCGCGCCAGGCCGCCGGGGCCGTCGGCCACCCAGCCCACCAGCGCCGGCCCGACGATCTGGCCGGCCGCGAACACGATCGTGAAGGCCGCGATACCCGCCGGCCAGGCGGGCGCCGGCAGGTTGTGCCGGACCAGTGCGGTGGTGGAGGCCACCACCGACAAAAACACGCTGCCGAACAGGGCCCCCGACACGAACACCAGCACCGGGTGCGTGCCCAGCACCGGCAGCAGCGTGGCCAGCGCCAGCAGGCCATTCAGCAGCGCGAGCGACTCGCCCCCTTCAAACCGCTGCAGCATGCGCGCCCACAGCCACGACGACCCCAGCACGCCGACGCCGAGCAGCACGTAGAACGCGACGATGCGCGCGGGCGCGAAACCCTGTTCGCGCAGCAGGGTCACGACGAAGGTCATGTAGCCGATGTAGCCCAGCCCGAACAGGAAGTAAGCCGCCAGGCCAAAGCCGAACGGCGCCCAATCGAAGCGGCTGCGCCGCGACGCCGCGGCCGGTGCGGCCGCCAGATGGCGCGTGAACGCGGCAGTGATGGCCGTGGCCAGCAGGGCCAGCGCCGCCAGCGCCAGCCAGGCCGATTGCCAGGCGTGCGGGGTGAGCCGCGCCGCGATGGGCGGCACCAGCAAGGCCGAGGCGATGATGCCCAGCCCGGTGCCGCCGTAGTACAGGCCGAGCACCAGGCCGGCCGACGGCTGGCCCGAGGACGCCCGCGTCGCCGCCCCTTGTGGCGGCCCCGCGCCGACCAGCCGCGCCGCCAGCAAGCCCCCCGAAACAAACGCCGCCGCGCTGGCCACGCCCGCCAGGCCGCGCAGCGCATAGAGCCAGCCGTCGTGCAGCACCACGGCGTGGCCGGCGAGCAGCAGCGCCGTTCCCGCCATGCCCGCCAGCAACACCGTGCGCGGGTCGTGACGCGCCAACCCGTGCGGCGCCAACAGGGCGCCGACCAGGTAGCCGGCGGCGTTGACGGTGTTCATCGCGCCGGCGGTCAGGTAGCTCCAGCCCAGGTCGGCGCGCATCGGTGGCAGCAGCAAGGCATAGGAAAAGCGCGCCAGCCCCAGCGACACGGCCGCCGCCAGCGCCAGCGCCAGCGCCACCAGCAACGTGGCGGGCACGGGCCGCGCGGCTTTCATGCGCCGCCGCGCGCGCGCAGCAGTTGCCGCGCCAGCTCGGTGAAGCCCGCGCCGCGCTCGTGCCGCGTCAGCCAGGCGGGCCAGACTTCCAGTGCGGCCTCAAAGCGCAACAGGTTGGCCACGCCGACGCTGAGCGGGAAGTGGCCGAACATGCGCTGGTCGTTGGTCGAGTCACCCACATAAACCCAGTCCTGGCGTTCGGCGTCGAGGTCGCGCCCGTACAGGCGCCGCACGATCCAGCGCGCGCCGCTGAGCTTGTCGTGCTCGCCGAACCAGCCGTTGATGTGGATCGAGCTGACGCTGGTGTTCATGCCCGCGGCGCGCATCAGCGCCAGCACCTGATCGATGCCGGCCGGCGCCAGTTGGGTGAACTCGCTGTGGTCGATGGCGATGTCGGTGGCGCGGCCGGCGCTGTCGCGCGCCAGCATCGCGCCGGGCACGTCGCTCAGGACGCGCTGCGCGACCTGCCGCAAGCGCGGGGCCTGGGCGGCGCGCACCCCGGCATCCTGGGCAAACTCGGTCACCAGGCGGGTGCCCTGGCAGAACAGCGCCACCGCGCCGTTTTCGGCGACGATCGCGTCCAGCGGCCAGCCCTGCGGCGGCGGGCGCGCGAAGGGTTCGCTCCAACCCAGCGGCCGGCCGGTGATCGCCAGCACCGGCAGGCCGGCCGCGCGCAACTGCGCCAGGGCTTGCAACGCGTCGTCGGTGATGGCGCCATCGGTCGTCAGCGTGTCGTCGATGTCGGTCAACACGCCGCGCACGCCGCGCAACGCGGCCGGCGGCAAGGCGCCCAGGGGCTGCATTCGATCACGCTTCATGCGCTTCATGCGCTTCAGTCTCGCACAGGGGATAGGCCGGCGCGCCGCTGTTTATAATCAAAGCCGTTCCGAGGAGCGCTGCGAGACCGCTGTCTTGATGACACGCCGTCCTAGGCTCGGAATCCGTCGAACCGCGCTCACCCCCTGTCCTAAAGGGGTGAGCGCAACGCGCCACTCATGTCCGACAGAGGTGTCCAACCCTGAACCGGAGCCCCCCATGAGTGCCGTGCTGAAACCCACCTCTTCCCCCGCCAGTGCCGACCACAAGGTCGCCGAC
>JAYSVE010000745.1:0-7567 GCA_043718725.1 Methylibium sp. | reverse complement strand
GCAGCGGGCCTGCAAGCGACGGCAGGTGGCTTGGAGCTCGGCATGCAGCCGCGCATCGATCTCGCAGAGCAGCAGTTCGATCCGCGTGGACGGCTCGGCTCGTTCGAGCAAGGCTTCGACCGCGGCGACGCCGAGGACACCGCTGCCCGCCGCCGGGTCCAGGATCCGAAGCGTTTGGCCACCGAGTTCGGTCACTGCACGCTGAGCCATGAAGCGGGCGATCGCCACCGGCGTCATGAACTGGCCCAACCGCTTCTGCTCGGCTTGTTCGAGCCGCCGAGTGGCACGCAGCCCCGCGTCGTAGGCAAGCCCCACGTCGCACAGCGCGGGGCCATCCGATTCGCCTTCGAACAGGTCCCATGTGGTTTGCAGTGCGCGCTTGGACATATGGCTGTCGAAATATACAGCTATCTGAGCCGGTGCTGGTCGCATTTGCAGGGTCGCAAGCTCGCAATACATTGGGGCGATGGACCGAAGGCTTTCGCGCGACGCGCCCTCAAACGCCGCGCTTCACGCCAGCTTGGGCGCAAATGCGATTCATGATGGTCATTGCCGCAGCGCTTGCCTGAAGCCGGCCGCATCGACGATCGAGCGTCCGCCCGTCGAACGGCGTACCCGGCAGGCAGCGGGCGCCGGGGGCCGATCAGCGCGATGCGCTGGTGCGCGTTTGGCGCCTATGCGGACTTCGGCTGCGCAGGCTTTGGCGCCGGCCCGCGCCCGGCGGCGGCCGTTGTGTGCTGCTGCCTGGCCTGGCGTTTGTTGTCCTTCGCCCGCTTCTGTTTTTGCCTGCGGGTACCGCGGTCTCTGTCTGCGCTCATTTGCATCTCCGGTGGGTTTGATTGAATGCGAAGGGCTGTTGTACCACCGCCCGAAAGCGGGCCGTCAAGAACGGTGACCCGCCGAATCGCTTGGGTTCGAGCGCCGAGCCGTCGCGCTGGCCAGCCAATGAAGTCGCCCCAACTTGAGCCTGCCCCTCATGAATGAGAAGCCGCGCTGGCGACGGTCGCGCCTCAACGGCCCAGCGTGCGCCCGAACAGGCTGAACAGACGCTCCCAATGCCGCTCGGCCGCGGCCCGGTTGTAGATGCCGGCGCGCAGCGGGAACACGAAGCCGTGTTCGACACCGGGATACCACTCGATGCGGTGCTGGGTGCCGGCCGCCTGCAGCGCGGCCTGGAGCTTGTCGATGTCGGCGGGCGGCGCCCACTTGTCGGTCTCGGCGCAGGCGAAGTAGCTCTCGCAGTGAATCCGGGGCGCCATCCGGTGCGGTGAATCGGGCTGGTCGGTGGCCATGTTGGCGCCGTGGATGGAGGCGATACAGCGGAGGCGATCCGGGTGCGCCGCGGCCGCCCACATCACGAACGGCCCGCTCATGCAGTAGCCCACGGCGCCGATGCGGGTGGCGTCGGCCTCGGGCCGCGCGTCGACGAAGCGCAGCAGCGCGAGCGTGTCGCATTCGGTCGTCGTGCGGTCCAGCGTGGCCATCAGCGAGAACATGTGGGCCATCGCCGGCTCGGTGCGCTCGGTCAACCAGAAGTCGCGCGAGCGGCGGTAGTACAGGTTGGGCAACACGACGAAGTAGCCCACCGCCGCGATGCGCCGCGCCATGTCGTGCAGCTCTTCGCGCTTGCCGGGTGCGTCCATGTAAACCCACACCACCGGATGCGGCCCGCCCTCCTCGGGGTGGACCACAAAGCTGTTCATGGCGCCGTCCGTCGTGGCGATGTCGAGGTGATGTTCGATCATGGGGGAATCCTGAAACGAGCGTGTGTGGATGCAAGTCTAGGCTGGCCAGGCCCGCCTTCCGCCTTTGGCAACGCCCTGGCCGATTGCGCCTCTTGCGCGCGGGTGGCGGCTTCTTGTTCATCCTGCCGGGTGACCCGAGCGGACTGTGGCCAGGCCAGGCGGCGGCCACGAATTGCGCAGGGCTAGGTCGCCATCGAATACGGACCACCGCGCTCCAGCGCACGCTGATAGGCCGGCCGCTGCTGAAAGCGCCGCACCCACGCATCCATGGCCGGGTAGCTGGCGCGCAGGCCACGCGCCGCCTCGCCGACGAAGCTCATCTGCACGTCGGCGCCGCTGAGCGTGTCGCCCACCAGCCATTCGCGACCTTGCAGCGAGCGGTCCACATAGCCCAGGTGGTTGGCCAGTTCGCTGTCGATGCGCGGTTTCAGCGGCGCGCCCGCCTCACCCAGGCGCGACACGTACAGCTTGAGCAGCAGCGGCAGCATGGCCGAGCCCTCGGCGTAGTGCAGCCACTGCTGGTAGGTCTCGAAGTCGCGCGACGGCTGCGCCGGCTGCAGGCGCCCGCCGCCGTGGTGGCGAATCAGGTAGTCGACGATCGCGCCCGACTCGATCAAGGTCATGCCGTCGACCTCGACCACCGGCGACTTGCCCAGCGGGTGCACCGCCTGCAACGCCGGCGGCGCCAGCCGCGTGGTCGCGTCGCGCGCGTAGTGGCGTATCTCGTAGGGCAGGCCCAGTTCTTCCAGCAACCACAGCACGCGCTGCGAGCGGGACTCGTTGAGGTGGTGAACGATGACCATGGCGCGCGGCTCGCTGAAGTTGAGGCGGGCAGATTATGGTCGCGGCGGGACCGGGCGAGATCGGCAGCGTCTCACGTCGGCAAGTGCAGACCCAAGCAGGTGCAGACCCAAGCAGGCGCAGACCCAAGATGGCGCCGACGCCGACCCCCCGCCCGAACCGCCAGCCGACGCTCGGCAAGCTGCGCCCGCCGCGGCTGGGGCGGGTCTTTGGTCGGGACCGGCTGTTTGCCCAGCTCGACGCGTCCGCGGCCGTCCCCGGCGTATGGGTCGCCGGGCCTCCGGGCATCGGCAAGACCACGCTGGTCGCGACCTACGTCGAGGCGCGTGCCATGCCCTGCGCGTGGCTTCAGCTCGACGGCGGCGACGCCGATCCCGCCACCTTCGTCCACTTCCTGCGCGCGGCGGGGGCCCTGATCCCGCAGCGCCGCCACCAGCGCCCGCCCTTGCCCAGCGCCGACGACCTGCGCGACGTGCCGGCCTTCATTCGCCGCTGTTTTCGGCGCCTTGCCCTGGGGCTCGAACTGCCGTGGGTGCTGGCGCTCGACAACGTGCAGGAGCTGGGCAACGCGGCGCTGCTGCATGCCGGCATCGCCGCGGCGCTGACGGAGTTGCCCGAACGCGCGCGCGTCATCGCCATCAGCCAAGAACCCCCGGCCGCCGAGTATTCACGCGCACTCGCCAGCCAGCAGCTTGCGCTCGTCGATGAGCCGGCATTGAAATTCAGCGAGGACGATACCCAGCGCTTCGTCAGCCTGCACGACCGGGCCTGGGAGGCCGAGGAACTCAAGCGCGTGACCGCCGGCGTGACGCCGATCCGGGCGTCTGTCACGTCCGGCGACCCACGCGCATCGAGTACTTCATGTCGCCCGACACGGCCGCTACCCGATCACCTCCGGCCAGTCCGTGTGAAACCATTGCCCCGCCGGCTTGTCGACGCGCTCGTAGGTGTGGGCGCCGAAAAAATCGCGTTGCGCCTGCAGCAAATTGGCGCTCAGGCGGGCCGAGCGCAGGCTGTCGTAGTAGGCCAGCGACGCGCTGAACGCCGGCACCGGGATGCCATGGGTCACGGCCAGTGCCACCACGTCGCGCCAGGCTTGCTGGTGGCGGTTGAGCACGTCCTTGAAAAACGGCGCGAGCATCAATTGCGACAGGCCAGGGTCGGCGCGGCAGGCCTCGGTGATGCGGCTCAAGAACCGCGCGCGGATGATGCAGCCGCCGCGCCAGATGCCGGCAATGCCGCCCAGGTCCAGCGCCCAGGCTCGTTTGTCGCTCATCGTGCGCATCAGGTCCAGGCCCTGCGCATAGCTGACGATCTTGGACGCGTACAGCGCGTCGTGGACCTGCGCCACCAGGCGTTGCCGGTCGACCGTCAGCGCGCCGGTGGGGCCGAGCAACTGCGTGCTGGCCGTCACGCGCAGGGCCTTCATGGCCGACAGCACGCGCGCCTCGACCGCGGCGTTGATGGTGCTCACGACCACCGCGTTGTCGGCGGCATTCATCAGCGTCCACTGGCCGGTGCCTTTTTGCCCGGCCTTGTCGAGGATCAGGTCGACGACGGGCAAACCGGTCTCGGGGTCGCGCTGGCGCAGCGCCCGGCCGGTGATCTGGATCAGGTAGCTTTGCAGTTCGCCCTCGTTCCAGCGGTCGAACACATCGGCCATTTCGTCGGCGCCCATGCCGGCGGCCTTGAACAGGCTGTAGGCCTCGCAGATGAGCTGCATGTCGCCGTATTCGATGCCGTTGTGAATCATTTTCACGTAGTGCCCGGCGCCGCCGGGGCCAATGTGGATGACGCAGGGCTGGCCGTCGACGCGGGCGGCGATGCTCTCGAAAATCGGCCGCAACACCACCCAGGCCGAGGCCGGGCCGCCGGGCATGATGGACGGGCCCTTGCGCGCGCCTTCTTCGCCGCCGGAGACGCCGGCGCCGACGAAGCGCAGGCCCAGGGCGCTCAGTTGAGCCTCGCGCCGTTCGGTGTCGGTGTACAGGCTGTTGCCGCCGTCGATGACGATGTCGTCGGGCGCAAGCAGCGGCGTGAGTTGATCGAGCACCGCGTCCACCGGCGCGCCGGCCTTGACCATCAGCATCAGCTTGCGTGGCCGTGCCAGGCTTTGCACCAGTTCGGCCAGCGTGTGCGTGGCGATGAGGCGCTTGTCCGGGTGGGCGGCGACGAAGGCGTCGGTCACCTCCACGCTGCGGTTGTGGACGCTCACCTGAAAGCCGCGGCTCTCGATGTTGAGCACCAGGTTCTGGCCCATCACGGCCAGGCCGATCAGGCCGAAATCGCTCAGGGTGTTCATGGGTGCGTGGCCTTGGCCGGCCGGTTGGCGTTGGGGTTGTTGGTGCGGCGCAGACCCACCTGTCGACGTCATGCAACGCCCGGCGTCACCCGCGGGCGTCAGCGGGCCGCGGCACTCGCGCGCAGCACCGCCTTCATCGCGGCGGCGGCCTTGCGTTTGTCCTTGGCGGCGGCGCGCTCGTAGGCTTCTTCGGCGGCCTGGCGCAGCACCATCGCCTTGGCCAGGGCGGCCTTGTACCGGGCCAGCGTGTAGGTCGTCTCGCTGCCGATGTAGACGCTGCTGCAGCGTGGCGCTTCGCCGTACCTGGGCAGCAACACCGAGAAGCTGCAGCTCCTGGCGGCAGAGCCCGCGCGGCTGCGCACGACCGGGCCGGAGATGCCCCGGGGCAGGTCGCTGGTCTTGCCCGCGCTGGGCTCCTTGCGCAGGCTCGGCGGCACCGGCAGGCGGGCGATGCGGCGCACCAACTCCTGCGCGGCAAAGACCAGGGCCTGGCCGGCGCCGGTCCCGTCGCGGCTGTGGTCGGAGAACATCTTGGTCCCCTGGTAGCGAACCTGCCAACCGTGCGTCGCCTTCGTGTCGATGCGCTGGATGTGCCGCGGCACCGCGAATCGTTCACCGGTGAAGATGGCAATGTCGCGGAACTTCATGGCGCCAAGCTGCCGCTCATTCGACGATCAGACGCGCACCGGCCGCCTTGGCCGAGCCGATGCGGCCGACGACCGCGGCCTGGCCGAAGCCGTGCTGGCGGAAGATGGCCAACACCGCGTCCACCGTCGCCGCGTCGCAGGTGACGAGCAGGCCGCCGCTGGTCTGCGGGTCGGTCAGCAGGGCGTGGTCTGCGGCCGCGAAGGACACCGGCAACGCCACGTCGGCGCCATAACCGGCCCAGTTGCGCGCCGAGGCGCCGGTGACGAAACCCTGGCCCGCCAGCGCGCGCACGCCGGCCAGCAGCGGCACCGATTTCCAGTCGAGGTGCACATCGCAGCGCGCACCCCGCGCCATTTCCAGCGCATGGCCGGCCAGGCCGAAGCCGGTCACGTCGGTCAGCGCGTGCACGCCGGGCAGGGCGGCGAGGTCGGGCCCCGGCGTGTTCAATTGGGTGGTCACGGCGATCATCTGTGCGTAGCCTTCGGGCCCCAGCTTTTCTTGCTTGAGCGCGGCCGACATCACGCCCACGCCGAGCGGCTTGCCCAGCACCAGCACGTCGCCGCTGCGGGCGTCGGCGTTGCGCTTGACGCGGCTCGGGTGCACCAGGCCCAGCGCGACCAGGCCGTAGATGGCTTCGACCGAGTCGATGGTGTGGCCACCGGCGATCGGGATGCCCGCCGCGCGGCACACCGACGCGCCGCCTTCGAGCACCCGGCCGATGGTCTGCGTGGACAGCACGTTGATCGGCATGCCGACCAGCGCCAGCGCCATGATCGGCCGCCCGCCCATCGCGTACACATCGCTGATGGCGTTGGTGGCGGCGATGCGGCCGAAGTCGAACGGGTCGTCGACGATGGGCATGAAGAAGTCGGTGGTGGCGATCAGCGCCTGCTCGTCGTTGAGCTTGTAGACCGCCGCGTCGTCGGCGGTCTCGATGCCCACCAGCAGTTCGGGCGGGATCGGCATGGCCGCCGTGCCCTTGAGGATCTCGGACAGCACGCCAGGCGCGATCTTGCAGCCGCAGCCGCCGCCGTGCGAAAGCGAGGTCAGGCGGGGCTCTGAGGGTTTTTCGGGTGCGTTCATCAAAAGCTCTCCATCTGGTCGGACATCAGTGCGTGAAGCGTCTGGCGTTCACGCGCGGGGGCAAAGGCCGCGGCACGGCGCGCACATTGGCGCTGCAGGCGCGCAAGCATAGCGGGGTCGTCGCGACAACGCTGGAGCAGGGTGACCAGCGCCGCGGCGTCGCCCCACGGGAAGTACCCGGCATAGTCGTCGCCCAGCAGCCCGACATTACCGTCGATCTTCGAGGCGACGACCGGCGTGCCGCTGGTGACGGCTTCGATCACCACATGCGCGCCGCCCTCCATGCGGCTGGCGTGCACCAGCACATGCGCGGCCTGGATGCGCCGCCGCGTCGCGTCGTGGGGCAGTTCGGCGAGCCAGCGGTAGTGGGGCAGCTCGGCGCTCAACTGGCGCGCCCGTTCGCCCAGGGCGGCGTCCAGCGGCGCGCCGATGTGGTCGAGCAGGATGTCGTCACGGCCGCGCAGCGCCAGAGCGGCGTCGAAGTAGGTCTCGGGCGACTTCTCGTCGCGCAGGTGGCCCACCATCAACGCGCGCAGGTGGCGGGCGCTCTTGGGCTGCGTCCGTCGGGCCGGGCTGGACTGCACGCACACGACGGTCTTGGGCCGCAGCGCCTTGGGCAGGCTGGCCAGGGCCAGCGGCTGCAGCACCACCAGCCGGTCGGCCAGCGCCAGCGATCGCTGGGCGTCGAGGTTGTCGGCGATGTCGCGGTACAGGTCGGTGCCGGTCAGCACCACCACCAGCGGCCGGCCCGGGTGCGCCTGGCGCCAGGCCGCCACCGACGGGGCGGAGCGGCGGGCGTGCAGCGC
This sequence comes from Methylibium sp., assembly GCA_043718725.1. Taxonomy (GTDB): domain Bacteria; phylum Pseudomonadota; class Gammaproteobacteria; order Burkholderiales; family Burkholderiaceae_C; genus LGRD01. The sequence goes on along the minus strand of JAYSVE010000745.1, from coordinate 182 downwards.
AATCATCGCGCGCTCGTCGGCGGCCTCGCTCACCGCCTCCCAGCGCTCGGCGAGGCGGACCCGGTAGCGGTCGCCCAGCATGCCGGCCCAGCGTTTGGCGGTCTGCCAGTTGCCGTTGTTGGCGGCGGCCAGGGCTGGGGTGACGATGACGATCTCGGGGCTGCGCATCGTTCGGGGCCAGC
>JAYSVE010000744.1:0-3211 GCA_043718725.1 Methylibium sp. | reverse complement strand
TGCGGGTGCACGGCATCCAGAACCTGCGCGTGGTCGATGCCTCGATCATGCCGCGCATCGTGGCCGGCAACACCAATGCGCCGACGATCATGATTGCCGAGAAGGCGGCCGACATGATCAAGGCCACCGCCCGAGCTTGAGACGCGGGCGCGAAAAGAATGACGGCCCCGCAATCGCGCAACCCGCTGCACGGCATCACGCTCGAAGCGATGCTGAACGAAATGGTGGCCCATTTCGGCTGGCCCGAACTCGGCGCTCGCATTGCCATCCGCTGCTTCACCGTTGACGCCAGCATCGCCTCCAGCCTCAAGTTTCTGCGCAAGACACCCTGGGCGCGCGCGAAGGTCGAGGGCCTCTATCTGTTCATGCGCCGCGAACAAGGGCGCCAGGCCAGGCCCTGAGCAGACGCAAAAAACCCGGCCGAGGCCGGGTTTTTTGCAGCGCTTTGATGCTTCAGGCAGCCGGCTTTGCAGCAGCCTTGGCCTTCTTCTTGGAGGCCTTCTTGGACATGGACTTCTTGGCCGGCATTTCCTTCTTCATTTCGTCCTTCTTGGCAGCGACGGCGGCCGGGGCGGCAACAGCGGCCGGGGCAGCCGGGGCAGCGGCTTGAGCGAAGGCGGTAACGGCGAAGGCGGAAGCGATCAACGCGGCGATGATTTTGTTCATAGGGTTTCTCCTGCAGGGGAAGGTTGTAGAGCGATTTGCTCGGGCATCACAACGGGCCACCCAAGCGTGGGGTTGACGCGCAAAACGCGGAAGCTCCCCATCCGTTTGCTGCTCGGCCCGCTCGAAGTGGGCCGGTGTCTAGTCAAAACGGCCTTCACGCAGCCACTTGGTGGCAACCCACTTTTCCCCCTCCAGCACCGGTGCGCCACCGTGCAGCGAGTGGGTCATCGGGTGCGGTCTGTCGTAGCTAAAGAAAACCGCGTTCCCTTTCACGGGAGCGACGTCCAGATGTACATCTGGAAACACAGTCGCACCGCCCTTGGCGGTGGTGTTCAGATAGCACACCAAAGAGGCGACGCGCTGGCCGCCACGCTTGAGGATGCTCGGCGTGCCCGTCAGCGCCGGATCGAAATAGTCGTAGTGCGGCTTGTACTCGGCGCCGGGCCGGTAGCGCAGGATCTGCAAGCCCTCGCCGTTTTCGATCGGCCAGCCGAGCAAGGCGGCGATGCGCTCCTCGATGCGGCTGATGACCGGGTTTTCGCCACGGCCGAAGAACATGCCTTCACTGGTGCGGGCCGCGTTCACCTCGCTGCCCCCGGTGGCGGTTTCAACGGTTTCGGAGCGCGCCAACCGCTGCCTGGCCATGTCCACCAGGTGGTCGCATTCATCGTCGGTCAACAAGCCGCCGAAGACGATGACACGCGGCTGGCGCATGCTGGCCAGAACCCGCACATCGCAGTCACCGGCGGGCAATGTGGCGGTGAGGGCGCCCACCATGGGTTCGGGCACCACCGTGGGCGCCGGCAGGCCCGCGGCCTTGGCGTGGTCATCGAGGTAGCCGCGCAAGGTGTCTTCGAGCGCGGCAATGGCAACGTCTTCGTTCCAGCCGCTGGCGAGCATCGATTTCAACACCGCTTCGGGCGGCTGACCGGCGGCAGCCTGCTCGACGATCCACTGGCGCAATTCTGGCGTGATGGGTTGGGCACTCATGGCCGCCATTTTGCCGGATGGCGCCGACGCACCGCGTCTCGGTGGTCAGCACCTGTGTCTGCTCGGCCCGTTTCACGCCGGTTGACCGGGCGCCGTCAGCAACGGCCGCAGGCACAGGACACCGAGCACCGGCCCCACCGCCAGCCAGGGCAGCACCTGGGCCAGCGGCCACACGGCGGCAAGCTCGACGAACAGCGTGATCGTGAGCACCGACAGCGCAAAACCGATGCTGTTGACCAGCGTCAGCACGCTGCCCACCAGTGCGCGCGGGGCATTGGTGGCGGTGAGGGCGCTGAACTGCGGCGAGTCGCCCGAGACCGTGGCGCCCCACAGCAGCAGCCACGGCACCCACAGCCACAGCGGCGCGTCCAGCAGCCAGGGCGCCACCAGGCCGCACGCGCCACTGCACAACAATTGCACCCCGGCCACCCGGGCACCGCCGAAGCGCCGCACCAGCAGCCCGCCGCCGACGCAACTGAACACGCCCACCGCGATCGCCCCGAAGACCCACCACGAGGCCGCCGCGCCATGCCAATGCATCGCCACGATCAACGGCAGCAACACGAAAAACGCGTACAGCTCCCACATGTGGCCAAAGTACCCCAGCACCGAGGCGCGCAGCCTCGGGTCGGTCCAGATCACGACCAACGCGCGCGGTGACAGGCCAGCGCCCTGAGTGCGGCGTACCAGGTGCGGCCCATCGGGCACCGCCAGCGCCATCAGCACGCCGCCGGCGGCCGCCACCACGGCGACCACCGTCAGCACGCTTTGCCAGGCCCAGGCCGCGCCCAGCGCGCGCAGACCGAAGGGCAAGGCCGTCCCCAGCACCAGCGCGCCCACCAGCACGCCCAGCGCCAGCCCCAACCCCTGCGCATACCAACCGGCGGCGATTTTCATTCCGACCGGGTAGATGCCGGCCAGGCAAACGCCGGTGGCAAAGCGCAGCACGATCAACAGCGGCAGGGTCGGCGGCAGCCATGTGGTGGCCCAGGACAGCGCCGCCCCTGCGGTCGCGCAGCTCAGGAACACCAGCCGGGGTGAAAACCGATCGGCCACCGACAGCAATGCAAACACCAGCGTGCCGGCGATGAAGCCCAACTGCACCGCCGCCGTCAGCCAACCGGTGGCCTCGGCCGGCAAGCCGGCGCTGCGCTGCAGGTCGGGCATGACGGCGTTGATCGCGAACCACAACGAGGTGCCGGCAAATTGCGACAGCGCGATCGCCGGCAGGATGCGGCGCGGCGGTGTTCGCGCCGCGCTGTGGCCACTCATGCGTCGACGCGCCGGCGGAACACCAGCCGGTCCGGCTCGGACACCGCGGCGTCGAACCGGTAGCCGGCCAGCGCGAACGCCTCCAGGCCGTTCGGTGAAACCAGGCGGTGCTCGATGGCATGGCGCGCCATCAAGCCGCGCGCGCGCTTGGCGAAGAAGCCGATGACCTTGTACTGGCCGCCCTTCCAGTCCTCGAACACACACTCGATGACGCGCGCATGCAGCGACTTGCGGCGCACCGCCTTGAAGTATTCCTGCGACGCCAGGTTGACGATGACCGGCG
>JAYSVE010000743.1:0-3213 GCA_043718725.1 Methylibium sp. | reverse complement strand
CGACACCGCAGCCCGAAGGAAACCGACATGACCGCCGACCAGACCCTTGCCGACATCCGCGAAGCCAACCTTTCGTACCTGATGCTGGCCCAAAGCCTGATCCGCAGCGACCGCGAACAAGCGCTTTACCGGCTGGGCATCTCCGAGGAAAGCGCGGCAATGATCGGGCTGCTGTCACCGGCGCAAATGATGAAGATCGCTTCGGGCAACACCTTGCTGTGCCGCTTCCGCATGGACGACGACGTGGTCTGGGGTCTGCTGACCAACCACGGCAAGAGCGCCGCCAACGAGATGACCAGCCGCCTTCACGCCAGCATCGTGATGGCCGGTCGCCACCAGGAAGCCGCCTGAGTTTCAGCACACGGCGCGGGTCCCGGTCTTCTCCGGTCCACGCCGCTTCTTCGATTCACGCCTCTTCTCGGTCAACGTCTTGAAAGTCAGCACCATGCGCAACAAAAGCATCCTCACCGAAGCCAACCAGATCCAGCGCGCCGTCACGCTGATCAACCTGGGTGCGCGCCTGCAGGTGCTCGAGTCGGAGACCGACCTGTCCTACGAGCGCCTGCTGCGTCTGTACAAGGAAGTGGCCGGCAAGTCGCCCAGCAAGGGCCAGTTGCCGTTCTCGACCGACTGGTTCATGACCTGGCAGCCCAACATCCATGCGTCGCTGTTCCTCAACATCCACGAGTACCTGAACAAGGTCGCCGAGATCGACGAGATCGACGCCGTCATCAAGGCCTACCAGCTCTACCAGGAACAGACCAGCGCGCAGGGCCTGGAGGCGCTGCTGTCGGTCACGCGCGCCTGGCGGCTGGTCAAGTTCATCGACAACGGCATGCTCAGCATGACCAAGTGCTCCAAGTGCGGCGGCCACTTCGTGACGCACCCGCACGAGATCGCCAAGCACTACGTCTGCGGCCTGTGCAGCCCGCCGGCGCGCGCCGGCAAGGGCTCGGCCGCGGGCGCGATTCAACTGCATTGATTCGGCGGCCGCGGCGCGAGCCGAAAACTTCTTCTCAAGTCCGCGCCCGGGGTGCCGATATCCCAGCCAGACCTTTCGGTTTCATGTGTGTCTCCTCCTGGCACCGTCAAGTGCCTTCCATGCGGACCCCTCGGGGTCCGCTTTTTTTTGGCCGGCGGCGCGAGACCCGGAAATGGTCGGTGATTGGCGCATTGATGTCGGCATCAGTCCGGCCCCGGCGCACCCAGACTCGGGGTCGCAATTGCAGCTAGCAGCGTCCGCCACAGTTTGGCGGCACAACCCACACGGATCCCAACAACATGTTTGTTCTCGCGGGCTGGGGCCTGGCACTGGTGTGCATCTTCGGGGTGTACATCGTGCACGGCGGCAACATCAGCGTCATCATGAAGGCCTTGCCTTTCGAGCTGATCACGATCCTCGGGTCGGCGCTCGGCGCCTTCGTGGCCAGCAACCAGATGAAGGTCATCAAGGCCACGATGGCCGGCCTGGGCCGCTGCTTCAAGGGCAGCAAGTTCAGCAAGGCGCGCTACATGGAGCTGCTGGCGCTGATGTTCGACGTCCTGCAAAAGGCCCGCAAGGAGGGCCTGATGGCGATCGAGGCCGATGTCGAGGAACCGCACAACTCGCCGCTGTTCAAGAAGTACCCCACCGTGGGCACCGACCACCACGTGGTGGAGTTCATCACCGACTACCTGCGCATGATGGTCACCGGCAACCTCAACGCGCACGAGATCGAAAGCCTGATGGACAGCGAGATCGACACCCACCACAACGAGGCCCACGCCGCGGTGGCGGCGATCGGCCGCCTGGCGGGCGGCTTGCCGGCCTTCGGCATCGTCGCGGCCGTGCTCGGCGTCGTCAACACCATGGGCTCGGTGGGCCAGCCGCCGGCGATCCTGGGCGGAATGATCGGCTCGGCACTGGTCGGCACCTTCCTGGGCATCTTGCTGGCCTACGCCTTTGTCGAGCCGCTCGGCGGCCTGCTGGAACAGAAGGTCGAAGACAGCTCCAAGGAGCTTCAATGCATCAAGACCACGCTGCTCGCCAGCATGCAGGGCTACGCCCCCCAGGTGGCCGTGGAGTTCGGCCGCAAGGTCCTCTATTCGGGCGACCGCCCGACCTTCGCCGAACTCGAAAGCCATGTGAAAGGCAAGAAATGATCACCACCCCTTCATCCGCCCCGCAGAAGACCCCATCAAGCCACCACCCACGCACGGGTTTCCAGGGCGTCAGGTGGGCGCCCCTCGGGGGCAGGAGCGCAGCGACTGGGGGGCACCAGACCTCACGCACGGGTTTCCCGGGCGTAGAGTTGGCGCCCCTCGGGGGCAGGAGCGCAGCGACTGGGGGGCCAACAAATGTCCGGTGATTCAAAGAAGCTGCAACCGATCATCATCAAGCGCATCAAGAAGAGCGGCCACGCCGCGCATGGCGGGGCGTGGAAGATCGCCTATGCCGACTTCGTGACCGCGATGATGGCTTTCTTCCTGTTGATGTGGCTGCTGGGGTCGGTCACCGACGGCGACAAGAAGGGCATTGCCGACTACTTCAACACGCCGTTGAAGGTGGCGATGCTGCAATCGGGCAGCGGCTCGGGCGATTCGTCGCACCTCATCAAGGGCGGCGGGCAGGACTTCTCGCGCAGCGCCGGCCAGGTAAAAAACGGCGACGTCGAGGCCCCGCGCAGCACCATCAACCTGCAGGCCCTGAGGGCCGAGCAGCGCCGCCAGGACATGGAGCGCCTGAAGGCGATGAAGGAAAAGGTCGAGGACGTCCTGGCCGCCAACCCCAAGCTGGCCGCGCTCAAGTCGCAGGTCCGGCTGGACATGGTGCGCGACGGCCTGCGCATCCAGATCGTCGACGAGAACGGTCGGCCAATGTTCGACAGCGGCAGCGCCTTCGTCAAACCCTACATGCGCGAGCTGCTGGCCAGCCTGGGCGCGGTGCTGGGAGAGGTGCCCAACCGGCTGACGCTCGAAGGCCACACCGACGCCACGCCGTTCGGCGCCGGGGACCGCGGCTACAGCAACTGGGAGCTGTCGTCGGACCGCGCCAACGCGTCGCGCCGCGAATTGATCTACGGCGGCCTGCCCGACGACCGGGTGCTGCGCGTGCAGGGCCTGGCGTCGAGTTCGCTGTTCGACGCAAAGGACCCGATGGGGCCGGTCAATCGGCGCATCAGCATCATCGTGATGAACCGGGAAGCCGAAGCTCGACTGTCACGCGCGGGGGAG
>JAYSVE010000742.1:0-7580 GCA_043718725.1 Methylibium sp. | reverse complement strand
GGATATGGGATTCCACCGCCGCCCTCGTGACCGACGATCTGCCGGATCAACAGCGCGCTGAATGGGCGTATGGGTACAGCCGTTTCTGGGGCCCCTTCAGGCAGCAGGAGTGCCTGACATGGGCACGTCAGGCAGTCACCATTTATCGCGGTTGCAGCGACCGGATGAATCTCTACTTGGCCCTCGGCGCGTTGTGTAGGGCAAGCCAGCCGAGCCAGGAGTCAGACGCCGCGCTGATCGAGATGCGATCGATCGAGGACGACGCTTGGTCGGCTGGTGTGAAGTCGCGTGGAGCCTGGGTCGCAACGTCACATGCACACGCCACGGGTCAGATCGAGGAGGGCGCTGAAGCGGCACAGCGCCTTCTGCGCTGCTCGAAGGAAAGCGGCAGCAGTGAGGGGATGCATATCGCAATGCATTCGCAAGTGTTGTTTCTGCTGTTTTCCGGAAGCACAGACTCTGCGGTGGCGCTCGGCGAACAGCTGGAGGCCAGCATCCGCGATTCGGGCTTCGCCTATACCTTGACCTTGGCTCGGGCCGCGTTGACGGCTGCCTACCTTGCGCGGGGGGACGTCGATCTTGCACGCGCAATGGCGCGGCAGGGCTGGCCGCTGGCGTCCGGCTTTGAGGTGCAAACCCTGTGGGGTGACAGCCTCGCTCTGTTGGCTGCCCTCGAGGGGCGCGCCGGCGATGGCGCCCGGCTCTGTGGCTATTCGGATGCGGTGTTCGCCAGCATTGGTAGAAAGCCCATCGAACGCCAAATCGCGATGCGAGCCGAACAAGCGGTCCGGCAGCAACTCGGTGACGCCGAATTCGAGCGCCTCAGGGCGTCGGGGACCACCTTGCGCGATGAAGACGTGGCGGCATTGGCCTTCGGTTCCATCGAACGGTGACATGCAAGACTGCCCTGCGCATTCCCCGACCGGCGTTGATCAGCAGCGCATTCTCCGACACCACTCAACTTCGTCTTCTATCTCAAGAAGCGACCCGCCCCTCCAACGCCTCTTGAGCCAGCGTGTTGATGCTCTTGCCCTGAGCCTGTGCTTCGATGGCAAGCCGTTCATGCAACTCGGGTGAGATGCGCAGATTGAACTTGCCTGAAAAATGGCGCCTGGGTTCAATGCCCTTTTCCTTGCACACATCGAGGAAGACCTGGAGCGACTTCCTGAATTCGGTGCGAAGTTCCTTCGGGTTCTTGCCGTAGAAATCGGCGCCGCCGCTCAGGCCAAGAATCTCACCTCTGAAGAGGTCGAGCTCTTCGTCGTATTCGATCTTGGCGTGATACCGGTCCACCGTCATGACATTCATGGTTCCACTCCGTGTTGTTCCAACCACTTGCGGATGCTTGCCACCGCGCCTTTGTCCGTATTCGGAGACGGGTGCGGTCGATGAAACACTCGCACCTCTTCGAACAGGACCACGGCGACGCGACTGCCTTCCCGCTCGCTGACTTCGGCGCCAAGTTGAACGAACAGCGCTTCAATATCGCGCCACTGGATGTTCCCGCTCGCGGGGCGGGCGAAGGTCAGTTCGAGCGTGCGCTGGTGCTTCCGCTTCATGCAGAAATAGTACCATGATTCGGTACTGGTCTGGGCGCGAGTGCGCTCGTCGAGAGCACCTGTTGTAGAAACCGGCGCCGCCGCTCAGACCAAGAATCTCACCACGAAAGAGATCGAGTTCTTCGTCTGCGCAGCGCAAGCCTGCCCTGGTGCGTTGCTAGACCTCTCGAATACCCAGGCTCCGCACCAGCGCGAGTACCTCCGCGCGCAGCGGCGGGTTCGCCAGACCCTGTTCCTCGAGCACCGTGAACGGCGGGTCGGGCAGCCGCTGCCTGAACAGCATGAGGCAACGGCCGGAGTCGTTCCGGCGGGAGCCGTAGCCTACCGCCTGAGCGCCTGGGCGCTGCAGGTAGGCTGCTTCCGACCACGCACGGGTTTCCGGGTAGCAGTCGGTCAGGCTGTCGATGAGTTGCGCCCGGGTGAGCTTCAGCCGCGGCAGGTCGTGGGTGTGGAAGCTCACGAAGTCCAGCGACGGTGGGAGCTGGAGCTTCACCAAGTGGAAGTGGCGCAGCGAGGCGACTTCGAACACGCCGGGCGGCGATAGCGAAACGTCGTGCAATACCGACTCCATGTAAACGGACTCGCGCGAGCTCGCCACGTAGCAGGTGTGCACCGGCGTGCCGTCCGCCTGGTTGATGGGCGCGAAGCGGGTGTCGCCCCATCCTTCAGCGAACGTGGTCGCCGTGGTGGGGTAGGTCGCGGTGTTGTAGACGTGGTACCAGACCCCGAGTTCTTCGGTCGTCAGCGACCTGACGGCGAAGTCCTCTGCCGGCCCCGGTGCCGGCCAGCCGCAGCTGATCAGGCAACCTCCGTGCTGCGCACTGCGGTATTCGCCTTGGGGGCGGCCCTGCGGCTCATGCGGCGTAGCTGTTCAGCCGCCTGGAAGCAGCCCGCACGATCTCGTCCCCGTGGTCCAGCGCGTCCTTCGGCGCGATGTGGGTGGCGCCGCGCTCGTCGCGCTTGACCAGCCAGGGCGACGGGAAGTGGAACCAGGCCGCCAGGGTCCACGCATCTGCCACTTCGCCGAACGCGGCGAGGGTGTCCTTGACGATGGGCAGCGGTTGGTACAGCGCGTCGAACTGGTAACGCGCGAAGTATTCCTTGCCGCGGTAGTTGACGCTGAAGACCCGGCGGCGCCGCTTCCAGTCGCTCGCCGGATGGGCCTTGTTCGCCGGCGGAGTTGCCTGCAGTGCATTCAGCTGCTCGGCGGTGAGCCACTCGCCTTCGGTGAAGACCTGCTGAACCGTTCGCATCCTGTGGACGCGCTCCTCGACGAGCTCGAGCGACGGTTCGACGAATCCGGTTGCAAGTTCAGCCAGGCGGTCTGCTCGTTCGAGCACGCCGGCATCAGCCAACACGACAAAAGCCTTCTCGATGGCCGAGACCATCGAGGGGAGCGTGGCGGGGTCGATGTCCTTGGGGACGTTGACCGGCACAACGAGGCCGCCCTTGCTGCGCAGCGCGTCGGCCGCGCCCTGGGTCACGAGTGCGATGTTCATACAAACCTCCCGAATGACGATATTGACAACATCATAGATGATGTTGGCATTGTCGGCATAAGTTTTGGTGGCGATGCGCACGATGCGCGGCATCGGCCAGCAGCTCACACATCGGTTCAAACGGTCGAGCGATGGCGGGCGGGCGGCGGCGAGAGGGCGGCCCGCCGAAGGCAGTGGTTCATGGGTAGGGATGGTTCAAACCTGGGCGACACTCGCGCACCGTGCCCACCGCCCCCCTCGTCACCGGAACCCTGTTCGCGCTCGCCGCCGGTCTGATGTGGGGCCTGGTCTTCGTCGGCCCACTGCTGCTGCCCGAGTACCCGGCCACGCTACAGTCGTTCGGCCGCTACCTGGCGTTCGGGCTGATCGCATTGCCGCTCGCGTGGTTCGACCGCAAGGCGCTGACGCAACTGAAACGCGCCGACTGGGTCGAGGCCTTGAAGCTCGCGCTGGTGGGCAATATCGTTTATTACCTGTTCCTGGCCAGCAGCATCCAGCGTGCCGGCGGGCCGCTGCCGACCATGATCATCGGCACGCTGCCGGTGGTGATTGCGATCACCGCCAACTTGCGCACCGCGCGCGCCGGCATGCGTGTGGAGGCGCCGGTGCCGTGGATGCGAATGCTGCCGTCGCTGCTGCTCATCGGCGCGGGCATTGCCCTGGTCAACCAGGTCGAACTGGCGCAGTTGCAGGCCGACCCTGCCGCCGACGTGGCGCGCTACGCGCTCGGCGCGTTGCTCGCCGTCGGCGCGGTGGTGTGCTGGACCTGGTACCCGATCCGCAATGCCGAATGGCTGCGCGCCCACCCCGGCCGCAGCCCGCGCGGCTGGGCCACGGCGCAGGGGCTGGCGACCTTGCCGCTGGCGTTGGTCGGCTACGCGCTGACGTGGATGTGGTTCAGCCTCGGCGATGCGCCATTTCCGATGCCCTTCGGCCCGCGGCCGCTGGCCTTCATTGGCCTGATGCTGGCCATCGGCCTGCTGGCGTCGTGGCTGGGCACGCTGTGCTGGAACGAAGCCAGCCAGCGCCTGCCGCCCGCGCTGGCCGGGCAGTTGATCGTGTTCGAGACGCTTGCGGCACTGGCCTACGCGCTGCTGCTGCGCGGGGAGCCGCCGATGGTGCAGACGCTGTTCGGCGTTGTGCTGCTGGTGGCCGGCGTGCTGTGGGCGCTGCGCACGCGGCCGGCGGCGGTGGCCGCGGAGGCGCACCCGAACTGAAGGGCGGCTTGTATCGCATTTTCGACAAGAAGTCGTCATTCATATAAAACGCGATACAGATGCTCAGCAAACGACCCCCGATGCTCCCCACGCAGGGGAAGCTCCCCGCCGCCTTCGGCGAGCGGCTGCGCCTGGCGCGCTTGCGCCGACAGTTGAGCGTCGAGACGGCCTGCGCGCGTGCCGGCATCTCCAGAATGACCCTGTACCGCGCCGAAGAAGGCAGCCCCGCGGCGGCGCTGGGCACCTACCTGCGCATCTTGTCCGTTCTGAAGCTAGAAGCCGATCTGGACCAACTCGCGCGCGACGACGAGCTCGGCCGCCTGCCGCAAGACGCCGAACTGCCCGCGCACCGGCGCCGCGCGAGCGTTGCGAAGGGCGTGCCCGGCTCACGCGGCTTGTCCGAACCGCGCCGCGATCGGAGCAAGGCGTGAGCCGCTCTCTGGAAGTCGGGCTCGACGCCGATCTCGTCACCCAGCCGGGTCCGACAACCGGCCTGATTTGGGTGCGGTGATCGCGACCGTCGGCGGGTACCCACTGACGAGCGCGCAAGCCCGTGCCATCGTCGACGAGGTGGTCGCCGTGACGAGCCAGTGGCGCTCGGCGGCCGCACGCGCCGGCATCGCGCGAGCCGATGTGGAACTGACGGCGGTGGCGTTCGAACATGCCGACGCGTTTGGGGGCTGACGGTGTCGGCCCACCTCAGGCGGGGCGCGGCAATCGGCGCCAGCAACGGCGCGTCAGCCCGCCAGCGCGGCGCAGATATCAGTCACCGCGCCATTGGCCCGCAGCAGCGTGAACACCCCGGTGCTGGGATCGACCTTCTGGACCACGCGCCCGACGTACTGCCGCACGAACGGCGTGCCGCCGGTGGCAACGTCGGTTGAAAAATAGGCCAGCACGTAGTGCCCGGTGGTGGTGATCGTCCAGGTGCCATCGGCATTGAAGGTGGTCGTGTCGTTCGAGCCATTGGGGCGCAACGACAAGGTGTTGCCGCTGATCACGTTGACGAACTTGAGCGCGTACCCCTTGCCTCCGGCAAAAACGCGCACCAGGTCGCCGTTCTTGTCGCGGTGCTCGCGGTACACCGTGCGCGACCCGTAGAGTTCCACGTGCAGCGGGAAGGTGATGCAGCTCTCACTGGCCGGCAAGTCGAACTCCGCCACCGGTTCGCTCTGTGCAATGGCCGCGGACGAGCCGCATCCGAACAACGCGGCGGCGAAGATCGCGAGGGCAGGGTGGCGGCTCGGCGAAGCGCAGGATTTGGTCATGACATGAACTCCCGTCATCGAATTCGATGGCCGACCCGCAAAGTCGATGACCCCTGTGCAAGCCGTGTTGAGGACGGTGATGGCCCGCAGGCGACGCGCCGCACAGACCCAGCGGGCCACAGTGCGCCAGGTGCCGGCGAAAGTCCTGATCGCCGGGCGATATTTGGGCGAAGAAATGCCGAAGGGGCGTGAGCGACACTGCCGCCCCGTTCCCGCCCGCGGCCAGGGCACCGGGGCGGCCCAGCAGCGGCACGACGTCGTTCGCGCGGGTCGTGTTCGTCGAGCGGAAACGTTTCGGTCAAGCGCTGGATCTGCTTCAACGCCGGCTCACCCACCAGCGGCGCAGGGTTCGGGCTGTCGAAGGTGTTGAGGCGTGCGCCTTTGAGCATCGACGATGCCAGATCGAAAATAATTCGCCGGCCCTGCAAATCTGCGCCGGCACGATGCCGACCACTTCGGCCCCACTGCGCAGCTCGCTGGCACCGCCCTGTGCAGCACCACCCGCCCGCGCTTGGCCCATGCGCCAGAGGGTCGCGCTGTCGGACCTCAAGCGCGCCGATGTTGATGGTGATGATGATGATGGCGATCGAGCGCATCGGCGCCACGCTCACCGCGCAGGCCGGCATGGTCGGCCCGGTGTCGACTATTCTGATGGGCGCGCTGAGCGCCAAATTCACTCAAATCGAAAGGCTGGACAAGCATGGATCTCGGAATCGCAGGCAAGTGGGCGCTGGTGTGCGCGGCCAGCAAAGGCTTGGGCAAGGGCTGCGCGCAGGCGCTGGTGGCTGAAGGCGTCAACGTGGTCATCACCGCGCGTGGCGACGAGGCGCTGCAAGCCACCGCCGCCGAGTTGCGCGCGCTGCAACGCGGCGAGGTGCGCACGGTTGCCGGCGACATCACCACGGCGCCGGGCCGCGCGGCCGCGCTGGCCGCCTGCCCGCGGGGCGACATCCTCGTCAACAACGCCGGCGGCCCGCCGCCCGGCGACTTTCGCGACTGGGACCGCGACGCCTGGATCAAGGCGCTGGACGCCAACATGCTCACGCCCATCGAACTCATCAAGGCGGTGGTCGACGCGATGGCCGGGCGCGGCTTCGGCCGGGTGGTCAACATCACCTCGGCGGCAGTGAAGGCGCCGATGGACATCCTCGGCCTGAGCAACGGCGCGCGCAGCGGTCTCACCGGGTTTGTGGCCGGCGTGGCGCGCCAGAGCCGCCTGGCCAGCGCCAATGTCACTATCAACAACCTGCTGCCCGGCCCGTTCGACACCGACCGGCTGCGCGCCACGCTGGCCGGCGCGGCCCGGGCGAGCGGCCTGTCGCTGGACGCGCTGCTGGAGCAGCGCCGCAAGCTCAACCCGACGCAGCGCTTCGGCACCGCACAGGAGTTCGGTGCCATGTGTGCGTTCCTGTGCAGCGCGCACGCGGGCTACGTCACCGGCCAGAACATCCTGCTCGACGGTGGCGCCTATCCTGGCAGCTTTTGAAGGAGCACACGCCCATGAAGGCCTTGACGACAAGCTGCCGCGCCCTGGCAGCGGCGCTGGCGCTGCTGCTGGCGCCGGCGCTTGCGTCGGCGCAAATCCTCATCGGCCAGACCGCGGGCTTTACCGGAGCGGCCGAGGCCGGTGTGAAGGAAACCACCGCCGGCGCCCGGCTTTACTTCGATGCCGTGAACGCCCGTGGCGGCGTTGCCGGGCAAAAGCTCGAACTGATCTCGCTGGACGACCGGTTCGAGCCGAAGCTCGCGGCCGACAACGCGCAGACGCTGATCGTGCAGCGCAAGGTCATCGCCCTGCTGCTGACCCGTGGCACGCCGCACACCGAAGCGGTGGCGCCGCTGCTGGTGCAATTCAAGATCCCGCTGGTCGGGCCCAGCACCGGTGCGACGCTGTTTCACGAACCGGTGCACCCGTACATCTTCAATGTGCGCGCCACCTACCAGCGCGAGGCCGAACGCGCCGTCAAGCACCTGAGCACCGTGGGCCTGCAGCGCATCGCCGTCCTGCGCACCGACGACAGCTTCGGCGCCGATGGC
>JAYSVE010000741.1:0-3217 GCA_043718725.1 Methylibium sp. | reverse complement strand
ATTCGTTCTTCATCATGTTCACGATCGGCATCACCAAGGGCCGCTGGAACACGCTGCTGACCGCGCTGCAGCAGTTCAAGGACGACTACGACCGCAACCAGCCGCTGTGGCGCATCCTGCCGGAGTTCATTGCCAAGCATCCACGCTATGAGCGCATGGGGCTGCGCGACCTGTCGCAAAGCATCCACGAGATGTACGCCGAAGGCGACATCGCCCGGCTGACCACCGAGATGTACCTGTCGGACCTGCACCCGGCGATGAAGCCCAGCGATGCCTACGCCCACATCGCCCATCGCAAGACCGAGCGGGTGGAAATCGACGCGCTGGAGGGGCGCGTCACGACCTCATTGCTGACGCCCTATCCGCCGGGCATTCCGCTGCTGATCCCGGGCGAGCGCTTCAACAAGAAAATAGTCGACTACCTGCGCTTCACGCGCACGTTCAATGCTGCGTTCCCGGGCTTCGACACCGACGTGCACGGGCTGGTGGAAGAAGACAAGGCGGACGGGACGCGCGGCTACTACGTCGACTGCGTTGGCTGAGCCGGGTCTCAAGCGGCGTCTGCCGCCCCGCCCATGGCATGGCTGAAGCCGCCATCGACATACGTGATCTCCGAGGTCACACCGGCCGCCAGATCGGACAGCAGGAAGGCCGCCACGTTGCCCACGTCGTCGATCGTGACGTTGCGACGCAGCGGCGCGTTGGCCGCCACCACGTCGAGGATCTTGCCGAAGCCCTTGATGCCGGACGCCGCCAGGGTCTTGATCGGCCCGGCCGAAATGCCGTTGACGCGCACCCCCCGAGGGCCCAGGCTGCTGGCCAGGTAGCGCACGCTGGCCTCCAGCGAGGCCTTGGCCATTCCCATGGTGTTGTAGTTGGGCACGCTTCGAAGCGCTCCGAGATAAGTCAGCGTCAACAGCGCGGCGCCGGGGCGCAACTGGGCCGCGCAGGCCTTGGCCATGGCGGGGAAACTGTAGCTGGAGATGTCGTGGGCAATCCGAAACGATTCACGCGACAGGCCTTCCATGAAGTCGCCGGCAATGGCCTCTCTCGGGGCAAAGCCGATCGAATGAACAAAGCCGTCGAATTGCGGCCAGGCTTCGGCCAGTTGGCTGAAGGTCCGGGCGATCTGGGCGTCTTCGGCCACATCGAGGTCAAAAACCAGTCTGGAGCCAAATTCCGCGGCGAATTCCTCCACCCGCCCCTTGAAACGTTCGCCCTGGTAGGTGAAGGCCAGCGCGGCTCCTTCGCGGTGGCAGGCGCGCGCAATCCCGTAGGCGATCGAGCGATTGGACAAAACGCCCGTGATGAGCAAGCGCTTGCCGGTCAAGAATCCCATGGCGGCTCCAGATTGAATTGCGACGGATTCTGGCATGCAAGCCTGCTCGCGCAGGGGCCACTTGACAGCTTCGGCGCTTGCCTGCTAAGGGTGCTCAGGATACAATCCGCGTTTTCCTGTGAAGCCAAACTTCGGTTTGGGTGAGCGCGAAGGTGGCTGCCGTGTAATGCATGGGCGTTTGCGTCGGGCAAACTGCCGCAGCGTCTTGCGGATGCGGATTGCGTTTTGCGGATGCGTGCGGCGAATACGTGGGCGGATTCATCCAGCCCATTTTTTTTGCCGAAACGCGTTTGAAGGCGCGGCAGTTTGGTTTTGTGGCGGGTGGTTTTACTTGCAAGGCTGGATCGACGATTGATGAACTGGCAGAGTGCCGTCGAGCGCACCGTGACTGGCTTGGGCTATGAGCTTGTGGACGCTGAACGCACCGCGGGGGGATTGCTGCGTGTGTTCATCGACAAGGTCGGCGTCGCCGGTGTTGCGGTGCTGCCGGCGCAGGCCTTCATCACGGTCGACGACTGCGAGCTGGTCACGCGCCAGTTGCAGCATGTGCTCGAGGTGGAGGCTTGCCCTTACGAGCGGCTCGAAGTCTCCTCTCCGGGCCTGGACCGGCCGTTGAAGAAGGCGGCGGACTATGCCCGCTTTGTGGGCGAACAGGTGGCGCTGACGCTGCGGGTGGCCTTTCAGGGCCGCAAGAAGTACCAGGGCGAACTGCAGGCCACCGAGGCAGGCTGGCGAATCGTGTTCAACGAAGGAAAGACACAGACAGCGATGGACTTCTCGCTGGAAGAAGTTCGAGAGGCACGCTTGATGCCGGTGCTGGACTTCAAAGGGCGGCGTTTCTCCAAACCGGGGGACGGCGCAATCGAAAACGCGAGGCCCGGCTTGACGGGCTCGAATGACGAGGTTGACGGAGGTCGTAATCAATGAACCGCGAACTGTTGATGCTGGTGGACGCCATCTCCCGTGAGAAGAGTGTCGATCTTGAGGTTGTTTTCGGTGCCGTCGAAGCTGCCCTGGCGTCGGCCTCGAAGAAGTTGCATGGCGGCGAGGTCGACATGCGCGTCACCGTGGACCGCGACAGCGGCGAGTACGAAACCTTCCGGCGCTGGCACGTCGTTCCGAACGAAGCCGGTTTGCAACTGCCCGACTCGGAGATTCTTCTCTTCGAAGCCCTGGAGCAAATCTCCGACATCGAGGTTGACGACTACATCGAAGAGCCGGTCGAGTCCGTCTCCATCGGCCGCATCGGCGCCCAGGCCGCCAAGCAGGTGATCCTGCAAAAAATTCGCGACGCCGAGCGTGAGCAACTGCTGACCGACTTCCTGTCGCGCGGCGAAAAGATCTTCGTCGGCACTGTCAAGCGGCTGGACAAGGGCGACATCGTCGTCGAGTCGGGCCGCATCGAAGGCCGGCTGCGCCGCAGCGAGATGATCCCCAAGGAAAACCTGCGCTCCGGCGACCGGGTGCGGGCCTACATCGCCGAGGTCGACCCGACCCTGCGCGGCCCGCAGATCCTGCTGTCGCGAAGCGCGCCCGGGTTCATGATCGAACTGTTCGCACAGGAAGTGCCCGAGATCGAGCAGGGCCTGCTCGAGATCAAGTCCTGCGCCCGCGACCCAGGCTCGCGCGCCAAGATTGCCGTCGTGTCGCACGACAAGCGGGTCGACCCGATCGGCACCTGTGTCGGCGTGCGCGGCTCGCGCGTCAACGCGGTGACCAACGAGCTCGCCGGCGAGCGCGTGGACATCGTGCTGTGGTCGGACGACCCGGCTCAGTTCGTGATTGGCGCGCTGGCGCCGGCCAACGTGCAATCGATCGTGGTCGATGAAGAACGCCACGCGATGGACGTGGTGGTCGACGAGGAAAACCTTGCCATCG
>JAYSVE010000075.1:0-5442 GCA_043718725.1 Methylibium sp. | reverse complement strand
ACACGGGCCAGATCTTCGGCCGTGTCGACCCCCGCGCCGGGGCGCAGCGGGCTCACATGCACGGCGATGCGCTCACCGTGCCACAACACCCGCAACTGCTCCAGCGACTCGGTCGCCTCCAGCGGACTCGCGGCCAAGGTGGGGAATCGGCGCAGGAAGCCGGCCTGATAGGCGTAGAGGCCGATGTGACGCAACGGCGCCGATGGCGCGGCCAGTGGGTGTTTCCCACTCGCTCGACCGTCGCGCCAAAAAGGAATCGGAGCGCGCGAGAAATAGAGGGCCCGGCCGGCCGCATCGAGAACGACCTTGACGATGTTCGGGTTGTCGAAATCAAGCACCGACTCGATCGCATGGGCCGCCGTGCCCATCACGCAATCGCGATGTTGTGCCAGCAGCGCCGCACAGGCGTCGATCAAGAGAGGTTCGATCAACGGCTCGTCCCCCTGGACATTGACGACCGGATCGCCGCCGTCCAGGCCCAGCAAGGCGCAGGCTTCGGCCAGGCGGTCGCTACCCGTCGCATGGTCCGCGCGCGTCAACACCGCCTGGACCCGATGCGCTTCGCAGGCGGCGACGATCGATGCATCGTCGGCCGCCACCACCACCGCACGGGCACCCGACAGCGCCGCGCGCCGGGCCACGCGCACGACCATCGGCAGGCCGCCGATGTCGGCCAGCGGTTTGCCCGGCAAACGACTCGATGCCAGGCGCGCGGGGATCAGCACCGTGAAACTCATGCCGCGGGATCGAGGACGCGCGCCTCGGCTTCGAGCATCACCGGGATTCCATCGCGCACCGGGAATGCCAATCGATCGGCATGACAGATCAGTTCCTGGCGTTCGTGCTGCGGTGGTCGCGCGTGTTCGAGGCGGCCTTTGCAGAGGGGGCAGACCAATAGTTCAAGCAGTCGGACTTCCATGGGCGCTCTGGGGTGTGGGTGCGGTGGGCGGTGGCAGCAGCGCGAGGAGCGCCGCGTCAAAACTTGGGCTGGTGGCGAAGTCTAGCGCCGCGACCCACACGCGAGTCGTTCCCATGCGCGCGGGGTTCAGTTTGACAGCGTCCTTTTCGGTCACCACGACCTCGCTCGTGTGTGCGGGCCAGGGCACGACGCTGTAGTCGTGGTGGTCCGGCAAGGGCAGGGCATTCACGCTCAACCCGCTGGCGCGCAACATGTCGAAGAACCGCTCCGGTCGCGCCAGCCCGGCGGCGGCGAGCACCGGTCGGCCTTGCAGAGATCGCAAGCCCGAAGGGCTCGCAGCCTGCCCGTTCCACCAGTCCTCGAGTCCGACCACGCCGGCCAGCGAGCGCCGGACCAGTTCGCCTGGCAGCGGCGTCGATGCGGCGTCGGCGTTGTACAGCACCAGCGTGCGCGCCGGCACCCAAGCCGGCATGGGCTCGCGCAGCGGGCCGGCGGGAAGCAGCCAGCCGTTGCCCGCCCCGCGCTCGTCGAACACCAGCACCTGTGCCTGCCGGGCGAGCCGCCGATGCTGCAGGCCGTCGTCGCTGACGATCACGTCCACGGCCGGGTATTGGCGCAACAACGCCCGCCCGGCCGCGACGCGATCCCGGCCCACCATCACCGGCGCGCCGGTGCGCAAGCGCAGCATCAGGGGTTCGTCGCCGCAGCGCGCCGCGAGCGTCGCCGGTTGCACGTCGAGAAGTCCGCGCGCCGACCCGCCGTAGCCACGCGAGATGATGCCCGGCGTGAAACCGTGCTGGCGCAGCAGTTTCACGACGGCCACCACGGTCGGCGTTTTGCCCGCACCACCGGCGACCAGGTTGCCGACGACCACGACCGGAACCGCCAGCGTCTCGGCCCGCAACCAGCCGAGCCCATAGCCGGCCCGCCGCAAAGCCAGCAGCAGGCCGAACAGCGCCGCGGCGGGGAGCATCAGGTAGGCCAGCGGGCCACGCGACAACCAGGCGGACTGCAGGCGATCCGACACGCCGTGCGCGCGCTCACCCACGTCACTCACCCACGTCGCTCACGTGGCGTCAGCGCGCTTCGCCGCCCGCGGAAGTCTGGGTGGCGAAGGTCAGGCGCGCCAGACCCGCGCGCCGCGCCGCCTCCATCACGTTGACCACGCTCTGGTGGGCCGCCGTGGCATCGGCCGAGACAATCACGACCATCTCCGGCGAGCCGGCCGCGGCGGCCAGCAACTCGGCTGCGAGCAACTCGACGCTGCGGCCGTCAACAGGCTTGCGATTGACGGCGTAACGCCCATCGGCAGCCACCGAAACGATGATTTCCCGCGGCCGGTCGCGGGCTTTCTCGGCATCCGCCGCGGGCAGCGTGATCTGCAACTCGGTGAACTTGGAGTACGTCGTCGAAAGCATCAAGAAGATCAGGATCACCAGCAGCACGTCGATGAACGGGATCAGGTTGATCTCCGGTTCTTCAGGGCGCGCCTTGTGAAAACTCATTGCCATGGCGGATTCACCGTGTGCCCGGAATGCTCATGCCGCCGCGGCGCGGAACGCCGAAAACCGCATCAGGTGAGGCACCATGCGGTCGGCCGACTGCTCCATGTCCAGCGTGTACGCATCGACCACGCCGCGGAAGTATCGGTACAGCATCAACGACGGGATCGCGATGATCAGGCCGAAGGCGGTGTTGTAGAGCGCGACCGAGATGCCATGCGCCAGCAATGCGGGGTTGTTGCCTCCGGTCGGCGCCTGCGAGCCGAAGATTTCGATCATGCCGATCACCGTGCCCAACAAGCCCAGCAGCGGCGCCGCCGAGGCGATCGTGCCCAGCGTGTTCAGGTATCGCTCCATGCGGTGCACCGCGGCACGACCGGCGGACTCGAAGGTGCCGCGCAAGCCTTCTTCGTCGATGCGCGGTTCGGCCACCATGGCACGAACGCCAGCGGCCAGCACCGAGCCCAACACCGAGTTGGCCGCCAGCTTGTTGACCACGTCCGCCGATGGCAGATGAGCGCGGGTGACCGACATCACCTCGTCGAGCAATCGGGGTGGCGACACGCGCGATTTGCGCAAGCTCGAAAGTCGTTCGGCAACGATCGCCAGGGCCACGATGGAGCACAGAAGCAAGGGCCAGATCGGCCAGCCAGCGGCTTGTATGATCGAAAACAATCTTGCCCCTTCAATGAAATTTGCTGCAATTTCGAGTCGCTGGATTATGGCCTGACCGTGGCGACCGTTGCCCTGTCGGGAGGGCGCCCCAACAGCGCCGTTTTGACGCTTGCTGACGCTGTTTTGCCTCGGTGCAAGCAATTCACTGCCGCTGTGGACAACTGTGTGGGCAACCGGAGGTCACTCGTCGGACAGCCCCGAAAATGCTGGGCCTGTGACAGATTGCTCAAAGATGAGGCATGCACGGAGTCAACCATGGATGGCATCGATGAGATTTCCCCGTCAAGCAATGAGGCGTTTTGTTCGCCAGCCCAGGACGGGCGCGGTGGTCCGAGCGCCAGCCCGCGACCAGCCTGGCTTTGCCGATGAATGAGGCTCTCGGCGCCCCTGTGGCGCGGCATGTCTGGGGCGTGGCGGCGCTCGTGCTGGCGGTCGGCGACGCCCTGGCAACCCGGTTCAGCCCCTGCGTCGTTCGCGGCGAAGTTTCCGGCCTGTCGAGGGCAGCGAGTGGCCACTGCTACTTCAATCTGAAAGACGCCGGCGGCGGCGGCGCGTTGTTGCGCTGCGCGATGTTTCGCCGTGCCGCCAGCCTTCTCGACTTCAATCCGGCGGACGGCCAGCTCGTCGAAGTGCGTGGCCGCTTGGGCGTCTATGAGCCGCGCGGTGAATTGCAACTGGTGGTCGAGTCCATGCAAGGCGCAGGCGCCGGGGCGCTCTACGAGCAGTTCCTCAAGCTCAAGGCGCGCCTGGAAGCCGAGGGGCTGTTCGACGTCGATCGCAAACGCCGCCTGCCGGCCTTTGCGCGCAGCGTGGGCGTCATCACCTCGCTGGGCGCGGCGGCACTGCGTGATGTGGCTGCGACGTTTGCGCGCCGCTCGCCGCATGTGCGCGTGGTGATCTACCCCTGCCTGGTTCAGGGCGCCGACGCTCCGGCGTCGTTGTGCGCGGCGCTGGCGCTGGCGGTGCGGCGCAACGAGGTCGACACGCTGCTGTTGTGCCGCGGGGGCGGATCGCTGGAGGACCTGTGGGCGTTCAACGACGAACGTGTCGCCCGCGCCATTTGCGCCTGCACGATCCCGTTGGTCTGCGGCGTCGGTCATGAGACCGACGTGACCTTGGCAGACTTCTGTGCCGATGTGCGCGCACCCACGCCCACCGCCGCGGCGGAACTGGCGGCTGCGGACACGCCTTCGTGTTTGAACACCTTGAGCACACTGGCGCTTGCGTTGCAGCGACGCGCGACCGCCCTGCTCGACATTCACGCCCAACGGCTGGACAGGCTGTCGCTGCGCCTGGCCAGGCCGGCCGATCTGATGCGCCGCCGGGCTCATGCGCTCGACCTGCTGGCCCATCGGCTGTCGACCGTTGCGCAGCGCGGCATCGAGCAACGCACAAGCCATGCGGGTCACCTTCAGGCTCGACTCGCGCGCGCGTCGGTCGTGATGTTGAATTCAAGCACGCAGCGCTTGGCCGCCGTGGACGCACGCCTGATGGCGCTCGACCCGCGCACGGTGCTGGCGCGCGGCTACGCATGGCTCATCGACGATGCGGGACGGACCGTTCAAACCGTCGCGCAACTCAGGCCCGGTGCGAGTCTGCAGGCACGTCTTGCGGATGGCAGCGCCCGCGTTGAAGTGAAGGACGTGGACCCTGTGGCCCGCGGGCGGGTGGCTGTGTAGCGGGCCGAAACACTGGGCCGCGCAGGGCGTTCGTCCGCTGCCTACAATGCCGTCCGACCCGACCCACTCATCCACGAGGACCACGATGGAACACATTCTTCCCCCACTGCCTTATGCGATCGACGCCCTGGCGCCGCACCTGAGCCGCGAGACCCTGGAATTCCACCACGGCAAGCATCACAACGCCTATGTGGTGAACCTGAACAACCTGCAAGCCGGCACCGAGTTCGCGGCTATGAGCCTGGAGCAAATTGTCAAGAGTGCCTCGGGCGGCATCTACAACAACGCCGCGCAAATCTGGAACCACACATTCTTCTGGAGCTGCATGAAGCCGGCTGGCGGCGGTGCGCCCCAGGGCGCGTTGGCGCAAGCCATCAATGCCAAATGGGGAACGTTCGCGGCCTTCAAGGAAGCCTTCGCCAAAAGTGCCGTTGGCAACTTTGGCTCCGGCTGGACCTGGCTCGTCAAGAAGGCCGACGGCAGCGTCGACATCGTCAACACCGGCGCTGCCGGGACGCCTCTGACCACGGCCGACAAGGCCCTGCTCACCGTTGACGTATGGGAGCACGCCTACTACATCGACTACCGCAACATGCGGCCCAAGTGGGTCGAGACTTTTCTGAACTCTCTGGTCAACTGGGAGTTTGCGCAAGCGAACTTCGCCTGA
>JAYSVE010000740.1:0-7591 GCA_043718725.1 Methylibium sp. | reverse complement strand
GGCGCTCTTCGGGCACGAAGCGCAGGCCCGCCTGGCGCCGCCGGCGCGGTGAATGGCGGGCAATGTCCTGGCCGAACAGCTTGATCGAGCCGCTCGGTGCGCGCGGGTCTTCGCCCGACAGCGCGGCCATCCACTCCTGCTGGCCGTTGCCCGAGACACCGGCCACGCCGACGATCTCGCCGCAGCGCACCTGCAGCGTGATGTCGTCCAGGCGCGTGCCGAACGGCGACTGCGGCTCCAGGCTCAGGCGCGTGACCTCCAGCGCCACCGCCCCGAGCCGGGCCGGCTGGTGGCGCAGCGGCGGCGGCTCGGCGCCGATCATCAGGCGCGACAGGCTGGCATTGCTTTCCTGCGTCGGGTCGACCTCGCCGGTGACACGCCCGGCCCGCAGCACGGTGCAGTGGTGGCACAGCGCGCGAATCTCGTCGAGCTTGTGGCTGATGTAGAGGATGGCGCAACCGCCGCGCGCCAACTGGCGCAAGGTGATGAACAGCTTGTCCACCGCCTGCGGGGTCAGCACCGAGGTGGGCTCGTCGAGGATCAGCAACTGCGGGGCCGTCATCAAGGCGCGCACGATCTCGACACGCTGGCGTTCGCCGACCGAGAGCGTGTGCACCGGGCGCAGCGGGTCCACGTCCAGGCCGTACTGGCGCGCCACCTCGCGGATTCGGGCCGTCACCTGCGCCAGCGACTGCGCCTTGCCCAGCCCGAGCCAGACGTTCTCGGCCGCGGTCAGCGTGTCGAACAGGCTGAAGTGCTGGTAGACCATGCTGATGCCGAGCGCGCGCGCCTGCGCCGGGCTGTGGATGCGCACCGGCGCGCCGTTCCAGCGGATCTCGCCGGCGTCGGGCCGCACCGCGCCGTAGATGATCTTCATCAAGGTCGATTTTCCCGCGCCGTTTTCACCCAGAACGGCATGGATCTCGCCCGGCTTGACGCGCAGGTCGATGCGGTCGTTGGCCTTGACGGCGGGGTATTGCTTGCTGATCCGGGTCAGTTCTAGGCGCAGCATGGCGTGTCGGACGGGGGTCAGTTCAAGCCGCGTTGAAAGCGCTTTGTGCCGGCGACATAGGTGTCCACCAGGTTGCGCTCGTCGGCCAGGCTCATCCAGGCAAACACGCGCTCATGCAAGCCGGTTGCCGCGCCGATGCGCCGCTGCGCCACCGGCCCCACGGCCCAGTCCCAAATGCACAGGTCGGCCAGGCGCCCCGGCTCCAGCGAGCCGATTTCGCCAGCCAGGCCCAGCGCCGTCGCCGCCCCCAGCGTGGTGGCGTGCAGCGCCTTCCAGGCCGTGAGGCGCTGGCCAAGCAAGGCCTGCACCTTGTAGGCCTCGGCCAGGTTGCGCAGCAGGCACAGGCTGGTGCCGCCGCCGACGTCGCTGGCCACACTCACCGAGACGCCGGCCGCCTCGGCGCCGCGCCAGTCGAACAGGCCGCTGCCCAGAAACAGGTTGGACGACGGGCAGTGCGCTATCTGCGCGCCGCTGCCGCGCAGCAACGCGCGGTCGGCATCATCCAGCCAGATGGCGTGGGCCAGCACGCTGCGCGGGTGCAGCAGGCCGGCCGCGGCATACACGTCGAGGTAGCTGCGCGCCTGCGGGAACAGCGCCTCGACCCAGCGCACCTCGTCCTGGGTCTCGGCGACGTGCGTCTGCAGGTAGACCCCCGGGTGCGCGGCGCACAGCCGCCCCGCCATCGCCAGTTGCGCCGGCGTGCTGGTGGGCGCAAAGCGCACCGTCACGGCGTAGGCCAGCCGGCCCTGGCCATGCCAGCGTTCGATGAGGTCCAGGCATTCGCGCTCGGCCCGCACCACGTCGTCGCGCAGACTGTCGGGGCCATGCCGGTCCATCAACACCTTGCCGGCGACGAGGCGCATGCCGCGTTGTTGCGCGGCGTCGAACAGGCTGGCTGCGCTGTGCTTGTGAACCGTGGGAAAGACCACCGCGCTGGTGGTTCCATGGGCCAGCAAGGCATCGAGAAAATCCGCCGCGGCGGCGCGTGCGAACGGCTCGTCGGCATGGCGCGCCTCGGCCGGAAAGGTGTAGGTGTTGAGCCAGTCGAGCAACCCGGCCCCGTAGCTGGCGATCACCTCGATTTGCGGGCTGTGCACATGGGTGTCGATGAAGCCGGGCAGCACCAGGCAGCCGCGGTGGTCGTGCCGCGCCCAGCCGTCCGGCGGCGCCTGGTTGCCGGGTTGGGCCCCCAGAATGCGCCCGCCCCGCACCAGCAGCCAGTGGTCGGCCCGAAAGCGCACCGCGGGCGACGCCACCGCGCCCCATTCGGGCATGGCGGTGAAGTCCAGCAAGTCGCCGCGAATCGCGGTGCCGCCGTTGCCCACTTCGACCTGACCCGTGCCGTGCATGGCGCCGATCGTAGCCACAGTGGCCCGCCGGGGGGTGATTCTGTGCAATCCTAGGCGCCTGGGCCGCCACCGCATGGACACTCAACCGATTCGCTTCTACCACCAGGGCAAGCTCGTCTGCGTGAGCGACGCGCCGCCGACTCGCAGCGTGCTCGACTGGCTGCGCGAAGACGCGCGCCGCACCGGCACCAAAGAGGGCTGCAACGAGGGCGACTGCGGCGCCTGCACCGTCGTGATCGGGGAGTTGCCGCAGGCCATCGAGCCCATGCCGGCGCTGGTGCGCGGCCTGAGCCTGCGCGCCGTCAACGCCTGCATCCGGTTCCTGCCCACGTTGCACGCAAAGGCGCTGTTCACCGTCGAGGATTTGAAGACGATCGCGGGCGACCGGCCGCACCCGGTGCAGCGCGCCATGGTCGACTGCCACGCGTCGCAATGCGGCTTTTGCACCCCCGGTTTCGTGATGTCGCTGTACGCCGCCTACGAGCAGCACCAGGCCGCCGGCACGCGCCCGAGCCGGCAGGAACTGACCGACACGCTGTCGGGCAACTTGTGTCGCTGCACCGGCTACCGGCCGATCCTGGACGCCGGCCAGCGCATGTTCGAGCCGCCGGCCGTGGCGCTGGCCACCGCACCGGTGATCGCGGCGCTGCGCAGCCTGGCCAGCGAGCCGGGATTCCACCACGCGGCGCGCAACGAATGGGTCGCGCCGCCGCGCACCGATCATTTCCATGCCCCCATAACACTGGAGGCGCTGGCGGCGCTGCGCGAGCAACTGCCCGACGCGCTGCTGCTGGCCGGCGGCACCGACATCGGCGTGTGGGTCAACAAGCAGCACCGCGACCTGGGCGATCTCATCTGCATCGGCAACGTGCCGGCGCTGAAAACCATCGAGCGGCGCGGCGACGAATTGCACATCGGCGCCGCGGTGTCGCTTGAAGCCGCGTGGCGGGCGCTGGCGCAGCGGCACCCCGAACTGACCGAGGTCTGGCGGCGTTTCGCCTCGGTGCCGATCCGCCATGCCGGCACGCTGGTCGGCAACCTCGCCAACGGCTCGCCCATCGGCGACGCGGCGCCGGTGTTGATGGCGCTGGACGCCCAACTCGAACTGCGCCAAGGCGCACAAACCCGCCGCCTGCCGCTGGACCGGTTCTACGTCGACTACCAAGTGAACCAGTTGCGCCGCGGCGAGTTCGTGCAGGCCGTGATCGTGCCGCGCGCGGCGCCGGGCTTGCGCTTGCGCGCCTGGAAGATCAGCAAGCGTTTCGACTCCGACATCTCGGCCGTGTGCGCCGGCCTCAGCGTCGTGCTGGACTGCGACAACGTGGTGGCCCAGGTTCGGCTGGCCTGGGGCGGCATGGCCGGGGTCGTCAAGCGCGCGGCGGCGGCCGAAGCGGCCCTGCTCGGACAGCGTTGGACCCAGGCGGGCGTCGACGCCGCCAAGGCCGCGTTGACCCAAGACTTCACGCCGCTGAGCGACCTGCGCGCCAGCGCCGCCTACCGCCTGCAGGTGTCGCAGAACCTGTTGCAGCGCTTCTGGCTCGAGACCCGCACTGAGGCGCCGCTGTCGCCACAAGCCACGCGCGTTTGGCAGGTGCTGCCGCAGGCCAACGGTCCGCGGGGAGCCTGACGATGAACAAGGCGTTGGCGACGCCAGTTTTGCCAGCGGGCACGGGCGCCAGCGTCGGCGTGAGCCACCCGCACGAGTCGGCGCACCTGCATGTGGCCGGCGAAGCGAGCTATGTCGACGACCTGCCCGAACTGGCGGGCACCTTGCATGCGGCGCTGGGTTTGTCGCACGTGGCGCATGGCCGCATCACCGGGTTGGCGCTGGCCCAATTGCGCGCGCTGCCCGGGGTGGTGGCAGTGCTGACGGCACAGGACATTCCCGGCCGCAACGATTGCGGCCCCATCGTTGCCGACGACCCGATCCTGGCCGAGCTCCGCTTCGCCGCCGACGGCAGTTGCTCGGGCGAAGTGCGCCATGTCGGCCAACCGGTGTTCGCGGTGATCGCGCACACGCGCGCCGCCGCACGCCGGGCCGCCGCACGCGCCCGGGACCTGTTGACGATCGAAGCGCTGCCACCGGTGCTGACGCCGCGGCAGGCGCATGCGCTGGGCCAGTACGTGTTGCCGCCGATGCACCTGGTGCGCAGCACCCATGAGGGCGGCACGCGCGCGGCGATCGCGGCGGCGCCGCACCATTTGCGCGGCACGCTGGAAGTCGGCGGGCAGGAGCAGTTCTCCCTCGAAGGCCAGATCAGCTATGCGCTACCTGTCGACGACGGCGGCATGTTCGTGCACTGCTCGACCCAGCACCCCAGCGAAATGCAGCACCTGGTGGCGCAGGCGCTGGGGCTGCGCGCCAACGACGTGCAGGTGGTGTGCCGGCGCATGGGCGGCGGCTTTGGCGGCAAGGAGTCGCAGTCGGCGCTGTTTGCCTGTGTCGCCGCGGTCGCCGCGCAGCGTCTGCGGCGCCCGGTCAAATTGCGGCTCGACCGGGACGACGATTTCCTGATCACCGGCCGGCGCCACTGCTTCTGGTACGAGTACGAAGCCGGTTTTGACGAACAAGGGCGGGTGCTGGGCGTCGAGCTGAATCTGGTTTCGCGCGCCGGCCATTCGGCCGACCTGTCGGGCCCGGTGATGACGCGGGCGCTGTGCCATGTCGACAACTGCTACTGGCTGCCCGACGTGGCGCTGCACGGGTTCTCGGGCAAGACCAACACCCAGAGCAACACCGCGTTTCGCGGCTTCGGCGGGCCGCAGGGCGCGGTGGCGATCGAGCACATTCTCGACACCATCGCGCGCCGCCTGGGCCGCGACCCGCTGGACGTGCGGCGCATCAACTTCTACGGCACGGACACGCGCAACGTGACGCCGTACGGGCAGGTGGTGGACGACAACATCATCGATGAGCTGTGCGCCGCGCTGGAGGCCAGCAGCGACTACCGCGCCCGCCGCGCGCAGGTGGCGCGGTTCAACGCCGACAACCCGGTGCTCAAGCGCGGGCTGGCGTTGACGCCGGTGAAGTTCGGCATCTCGTTCAACCTGAAGCACCTGAACCAGGCCGGCGCGCTGGTGCATGTCTACACCGACGGCTCAGTGCTGGTGAACCATGGCGGCACCGAGATGGGCCAGGGGCTCAACACCAAGGTCGCGCAGGTCGTGGCGCAGGCGTTGGGCGTCGACCTGGCGCGGGTCCGCTCCAGCGCCACCGACACCCACAAGGTCGCCAACACCTCCGCCACCGCCGCCTCGACCGGCAGCGACCTGAACGCCATGGCCGCGCTCGACGCCGCCCGGCAGATCCGCGAGCGCCTCGCGGCCTGTGCGGCGCACGCCTTCGGGGGTGCGCCGGGTGACGTTCGGTTTGCCGACGCGATGGTGCACGTCGCCGGCCGCCGCCTGCCCTTCGACGAACTGGTGCGGCGGGCCTACCTTGAACGCGTGCAGCTCTGGTCGGACGGCTTCTACGCCACCCCCGGCCTCAGTTGGGACCGCGACACCCTGCAGGGCCACCCGTTCCACTACTACGCCTACGGTGCGGCGGTGAGCGAGGTGGTGGTGGACACGCTCACCGGTGAATCGTGCCTGCTGCGCGCCGACCTGCTGCACGACGCCGGACGTTCCCTCAACCCCGCGATCGACATCGGCCAGATCGAGGGTGGCTTCATCCAGGGCATGGGCTGGCTGACCACCGAAGAGCTGGTCTGGCACCCGGCCGACGGCTCCAGGAACGCCGGCAGGCTCAGCACCCACGCCCCCAGCACCTACAAGATTCCGGCGGCCAACGACTGCCCGCCGATCTTCAATGTGGCGCTGTGGCCGGGCGACAACCGGCACGCCACCATCCACCGCAGCAAGGCCACCGGCGAGCCGCCGCTGCTGCTCGCGTTCTCGGTGTTCTTTGCGATTCGCGATGCCGTCTCGGCGGTGGCCGCGCACCGGGTCGACCCGCCGCTGTCGGCACCGGCCACGGCGGAATCGATCCTGCGGGCCATCACCGCCGTGCAGCGCACAGGCTGACCATGGCCGGCTTGCGCGACACGGCAGCCGCCTGGCTGGCAGCGGGACACGCCGCCGTGTGGGTTGAGGTGATCGCCGCGCGCGGCTCGGTGCCGCGTGCCGCCGGCACGCGCATGCTGGTGAGCGCCACAGCCTGCGCCGGAACCATCGGCGGCGGGCACCTGGAACTCAAGGCCATCGCGCAGGCGCGGGCGATGCTCGCCGTCGGGGACGCCTCGGCGCAATCGGCCCACTACCCGCTCGGGCCGGCGCTGGGGCAATGCTGTGGTGGCGTGGTGAGCCTGGGGTTTTCGATGCTCGACGCGCAGGCATGGCGCGAATGGCCCGTCGCCGCGCCGCGCTTTTACCTGCAGCTCTTCGGCGCCGGCCATGTCGGCCGCGCCATTGCCCGGGCGCTCGTGCCGCTCGACGTGGTGGTCGACTGGATCGACGAACGCGAGGATCAATACCCGGCCGGCTTCTTTGAACACGCTGCCCCGTGGCCCGGCCACATCCGCAAGGTCTGCGTCGATGCCGTCGACGCCGAAGTGCGGGTGGCCCCGCCCGGCGCGTTCTACCTGGTACTGACCCACCAGCACGACCTGGACCTGCAAATCACCGAAGCCATCCTGCGCCGCGGCGACTTCGGCTACCTCGGGCTGATCGGCTCGAAGACCAAGCGGCAGCGCTTCATCCACCGCCTTGAAGAGCGTGGCATTGCCGCAGGTAGCAGCGCGCGCATCACCTGCCCGATCGGTGTGGCGGGCATCACCGGCAAAGAGCCCGAAGTGATCGCGGCGGCCGTGGTGGCGCAGTTGCTGGGGGTGGCGCACGCGGCCAGCCCGGGTGGCCTGGCGCGCGGTTAACGCCGGGTCATGGTTCAGTTTGAAACGCGCATTGTGTCGGCCATCTGAACGATGTCTTCCATCGTCCAACGGTCGGTCGTGACGCCTGCCGCTATGGCGGGCGTGGTCTTCACGGAGCCATGCACTTTCACGAAGTTGTAGACCATGAAATAGAAGCTGACCGCGTGCATGTGGTTCTCGAATTTCTTCGAGAAGGCATTGGTCAGCCGCGTGAATCGACGCATCGCCATGCGCATGGTCAGGTTGGCGCGCTCGACGTGTGAAGTCGAAATCTTGTCCATCGCGGGCGCACCACAAACCACGTTCTTCGTAGCGCCTGTGCACACCGCGGGGCTGTAGCGGCGCTTTGCCTCGACGAC
>JAYSVE010000739.1:0-7610 GCA_043718725.1 Methylibium sp. | reverse complement strand
GTACCAAGTCAAGTGTCCATGCGCGCTCTACCCGGGCTGAAGCTGTCGAAGCCTGGATGGAGGTGGGCCGTGCTCTCGCAATGTCAGCCGACACGGCCGACCGGGACCTGGCGCGCTCGATCGCCACCTTCATTCAGGAGATGCCACTGACCACGCCGTCTACCGTACCAAGCAGGATGCCCGAGTCG
Source organism: Methylibium sp. (assembly GCA_043718725.1). Taxonomy (GTDB): domain Bacteria; phylum Pseudomonadota; class Gammaproteobacteria; order Burkholderiales; family Burkholderiaceae_C; genus LGRD01. Next base: position 7,422 of record JAYSVE010000739.1, on the reverse strand, counting down.
AAGCCGGTGTTGAAGCCGATCGACATCGATCCTAGACGGTGATGGTGGCGTGCATTTCGGTGACGTTCACGCTTGGCCGAACCTACTGCATCTCCAGCGCGGCCTGGTACTCCGCGCTGAAATCCGCACCCGTGTCCATCGTCGGATCGATTTGCCGGAAGGCCGTGTACATGATGGCCAGCTAGCGCCGGCCACTCAAGCCATACCCGCCTGCTGCAGCACTTCAACCAGGCCGTTGCTCATCTTCTCCAGCTCGTCTTCCGGGAACCCGAAGCGGTCGAAGATCATGTTCATGCCGCCGAAGCCGCGCGCCAGCGCTGCGGCTACCAAGTCAGCATCCATCTCGACTGCCCCTCGGCCCAGGAACCGGCTCCCGGCGACGCAGGAGAGCAGCAGCTTGATGCTGTCGTCCACCTGGTTGAAGAAGTAGGCCCAATGCGGCCACGAAGCTTCTAGCTGGCGCAGCATGGCTCGAAACTCGGGGATGTCCACCAGCTCGCGCGGATCGTTGTTGTAGCCGTCCACCACCAGTGTCATTTGGCCTCGGTACCGCCACGCGTCCTCGCGGGTTGCCAGGAACACCTTCAGGCGGGATAGCACCCCCGCGATATCGCCTGCCTCGACCTCCCGACGCGAGATCATCAGGACGACCGGCTCGGTGACACCTGGGCGGAGGTCGAGGCGTGGGGAGTGAGCCATGAAGTGATTTTCCCGCTGGGTTGACGCTCGACCGCGCAGAACCGGTTCCGAACAAACTAGTGCCAAAGCTAGGGGGCCTCCGGGCGTCATGGACCGAAGCCTTGAGACTGTGCGGCTGGATTGGTGGTGTCCGTATTCTTCTCGTCCGAAAATCTCCAGATGAAAGAGCTGATGATGGAATATTAGTCAACGTAATCAGCATCTTAACGCCCCCATATCACCGGATAGATCAGATTGCCGCCTGATCAAGCATTCACAGTCAACGGCTAGACAAAGCCGATCACGGCCGATTCAAACGGCCAAATATCAAAGTTACAACTGCACATCATTCTGCTATCCTGCGCAACACCCCAGCATTTGGTGGCAAGTTGATACGTTCAAATTTGATCCCGCTGATGCGCCGCCGCCAGCTCAAAGCTGCCGAACTCGCGCGGGCTGCAGGCGTCAATCGCAGCGCCGTTACGGCGCTGGCCAACAACCGCGCGAGCCGCGTTGAGCTGGCTACGCTGGAGCGCCTGTGCATCGTCCTTGATTGCCAGCTGGCAGAGCTGCTGGAAATCGTGCCGGACAGTGTTTCGCACGCGGGCACTGCAGCGCGTGAGGGAGGAGCCTAGATGCCGATGAGCACCACCCGATGGCAAGCGGTTTCCCAGTCGCAGTTCGCTTGGGAGCGCGAGGCGCTCGACTGGCTTCGAAACCACCTGCCAGATCGCGAGCCGTGGCACGCATGGACCAACTTCGAATTCATCGATGAGGAAGGCAAGGTCAACGAAGTCGACGCGCTGATCCTCACGCCAGCAGGCCTCTTTCTGGTTGAGATCAAAAGCCGACCCGGCGCGGTGAGTGGCGACGCTCACACCTGGTCGTGGGTCACCGATGGCCGTGAGCGCGCGTACGACAACCCGCTCATCCTGGCCAACCGCAAGTCGAAACGGCTCGCCAGCCTGCTGCGGCGGCAGTCTGCTGTGTTCAAGGCGAAGGTGCGCTTGCCCTTCGTCGAGCCGCTGATCTTCCTGTCGGCCACCAGCCTCAGCTGCAAGCTCAGCGGCACAGCGCGATCCGGCACCTACCTGCGCGGTCAACCCGGCAGCGAATCCGACCCCGGAATCATCGGAGCGCTCCACAACGGCACGGGCAGCGTTCGCGACATCCAGCCCAGCCACGTTGACCAACAGCACGCCCGCGTGTTGGCCCGTGCCATGGCAGAGGCCGGCATCCGGCCTTCGAACAAGCACCGCAAGGTCGGCGACTACCAGCTCGGCGTGCTGCTGTCCGAGGGTGCGTCCTATCAGGACTGGGAAGGCACCCACACCGCGATGGATGCCGTGCGCCGCCGCGTTCGCATCTACACCGTGGCCGCCGCCGCCACCGCCGAAGCTCGCAAGTCGCTGGTCCGACAGGCCCAGCGCGAATTCCAGATCCTCGAAGGCATTGACCACCCGGGCATCGTCAAGGTCAAGGACTACCAAGACACCGAGCTCGGCCCGGCACTCATCTTCGATCACGACCCCAAGTCGATCCGCCTGGACTTTCTGCTTCATGAGATGGGCCAACTGCTCAGCGTGGACCAGCGCCTGCAAATCGTGCGCGACCTGGCCGAGACGTTGAAGTACGCCCACCAGAAGCGGCTGTACCACCGCGCCCTCTGTCCCCAGAGCGTCTTGGTGCAGGACGTTGCCGGTGCCACGCCTCGCCCACGCATCATGAACTGGCAAACAGGCATGCGGCAGGGCACGCAGAGCAGCGACACCGCGGACCCGGCGCGCCGCACGGTCGGCGGCACCATGCACGTCGAGGAGTACGTGGAAGACCCGGGCCTGGTCTACCTGGCGCATGAGACCTCGCAGGCTGAGGCTCAGCACGGCCCGAGCCTTGACGTGTTCAGCCTTGGTGCCATTACCTATCACGTCTTCTCCGGTCGCCCGCCCGCCGGCTCGGTATTGGAGCTGGCCGAGAAGCTGCGCGTCGGGCAAGGCCTGCGCCTATCGGATGTGTTGGACGGCTGCGGCAAGCAACTGCAAGACCTCATCCAGTACAGCACCAACCCTGACGTGATGGGCCGCTACGGCACCGTCGATGAATTCCTGCAAGACCTCGACAAGGTCGTCGATGAACTGACAACGCCTGAGCCCGAGGCCACCGTCGACCCGGCCGAAGCCAAGCCTGAAGAGCGCATCGAAGGCGGCTTCACCGTCATCCGCAAGATGGGCCGGGGTTCCTCGGCCGACGTACTGCTTGTCCGGGCTGACGGCAGTACCGACGAGATGGTGCTGAAGGTTGCACTCGACGCCAGCCTCAACGACCGTCTCACTGCCGAAGGCGAAGCGCTTGCAAAGCTACGTCACCCGAATATCGTCGAGTGGCAGCGCACGCTCACAGTCAATGGCCGCACCGCGCTGTTGATGCGCAAGGCCGGCGACACAACTCTCGCGCACCGCATACGCGAAGAGGCGCGCCTGTCGCTCGACCTGCTGCAGCGCTTCGGCGAAGAGCTGATCCAGGCGATCGACTACCTGGAACAGCGAGGCGTGGCCCACCGCGACATCAAGCCCGACAACATCGGCATGTCGCAGGCTGGCACCAAGGGCAAGCTGCAACTGGTGCTGTTCGACTTCTCGCTCACACGCACGTCGCCCGAGAACATCGCCGCCGGCACGCATCCGTATCTGGACCCCTTCCTTTCGCTGCGCAAACCGCCACGATGGGACCTGCAAGCAGAGCGGTTCGCACTCGGCGTCACGTTGCATGAAATGGTCACCGGCCTGTTGCCACGCTGGGGTGACGGCAAGACACAGGCCTCGATGCTCGACTGCGAAGCCACACTGGCCACCGAGCGCTTCGACCCCCTGCTGCGCGAAGGCTTCACGGCCTTCTTCGCAAGGGCGCTGAATCGCAACCCACTGAAGCGCTTCGACAACGCCGAAGAGATGCTGCGCGATTGGCGCCGCGTGTTCGAGGCCGGGGCAGCGACGACCCAGCAGGCATCGGACCCGTTCGAGGCTGTGGCACGGCTGGCCACTGCCAGCACCAACATGGCCGAGTTGGGCTACAGCGTTGAAGCGCAGAACGTGCTCGAAGCCATGGCCATCCACAACGCCCGCGAGTTGCTGGCTGTGGACCGAGTGCGGTTCCGCTACCTGCGTGGCGTGGGTGATCGGGTCCGCAAGGAAATTCGGCTCAAGGCCAAGGCCCTGGCCGCCATTCGGCCCGACCTGGTGCAAGGCCGCCCCACGTTGCATGAGGCGGAAGACGACTCCACCTCAGCCGGTGCCAACAGCGTCAACGATCTCGCCGCCCAACTGCTGCCACGCCGCCCCGCCGGTGACGACCGCGCCGAAGAAACCGCACTGGCCATCTACCTCGGCCTTGAAGAGGCCGAAGGCTCCACCCTGTGGACGCCATTGGGCGTTGCTGCCACGGCGCTCGCCATCGACCGCAGTGACGTTTCAGCCTCCCTGCTGAAGGCCCGGGAGCGCTGGCAAAAGACGCCTCAACTCACCGAATTGCGCAATCACTTTGAAAGCCTGCTGTCGACCCAGGGCGGCGTGATGACCGTGCCCGAGCTGTCGTCGGCTTTGCTCGCGATGAGAGGCTGTGCATCCCAGGACGACGCTGAACGCGCGCGCCTTGCCACTGCCGTGGTGCGCGCCTGCTGCGAGGCCGAAGCCAGCATGAAGGATCCGCGGTTTCAGGAGTTTGACCACCAGCCCCTGCCGCTGATTGCTGTTTCCGCCGAACTGGCCGAATACGCCCGTCGGCTCGGTAGCTCGGCAGACGCCTGCGCACAGGCTGAGCCCTTGCTCACGCCGCAGCGTGCGCTCGAAACGCTGGAGTCGGTGCTTGCCCCAACGGCCAACGCGGCGCTGTCGGCGCAGCGCCTGCTTCGCCTGGCCACCGCGTCATCACAACGCGCGGCCCTGTCCAGCCGGCAAGAAATCTATCCGCGAGGCATGGCAGCTTCACTCGCGCTGCGCCAGTCGCTTGGCGCGCTGATGGGCGTGCGCTTCCTCAAACTGAAGGACGTGCAAGACCGGGTGGCCGGCCGCTACCCAGAGGCACAGCCACTGCCGCCACGACCGCAGCTAGACGCTTTGCTCAGCGATGTCGGCGCGCTCTTGGTCTGGCGAGACGATGCACCCACCGGGCCGGGCTACGTGCCTTCCACCCAGGCGCTCGGCCCTTCAGCCGGCACCACCACCCAATACTCCCGCGCCACCACCGCCATCGAGCGCGGTGGGCCGGCGCCCGAGCCGGGTTCTGACGAGGCATCGGCACCCGCCATCGAAGCCCAGAAGCTGGAAGACCGCCTGGCCTATGCGCAAAAGGCCGGCGGCTTTCTCGTGCTCACCGTCGAGCCCCGCCTTGCGCACCATGTTGAAGCCGAACTGCTTCGCCGCTTCGGCCGCCAGCGTGTCAGCTTCGACACGCTGATGATCAAGGCCTTGCGCCAGCAAGCCGACGCGCTGAACGTCAACTGGAACGTGGTGCTGATGGCCGATGGCGCCGCACCGACCAGTGCCGATTGGGGCCGCCTGATGCGCCTGGTGCACAAGGCGCTGCCCCAGGTGAAGCAGGCGCTTCTCGATGCCACGGCCCCAGTGCTGTTGGTCAATTCAGGGCTGATCGCGCGCTACGGCTTGATGCCGCTCATCGACGATCTTCGCGATGAAGTGGGGCGGCCAGGCAAGCTCAGCAGCCTGTGGATGCTGTTGCCGATGGCTGCCACTGGCCTGCCCACCATTGACGACGTGCCCGTCCCGGTCATCACGTCCACGCAGTGGGCCACCGTCCCCGTGGCCTGGGCCAAGAACCTGCACCGCGCAGCCGCTGCGGCGTGAACTCACGTATTGAACCCCACCGATGATCGATGCCAAAGCCCTGCTCACTGACCTGACCCGCCTGCTCAAGCGGCTGGAAGACGACTTGCGCGAGCGCGCCCTCAGCCCCAGCAGCGAGCTGCCCGAGCTTCGCGGCCAGTTGCAGGCTGAGTGGCAGGCGGCCCGCGATGCCGAGCGCACGGCGGAGACCTTCGAGTCCTGGGCCGAACAGGTCATCACGCAGGCGGGGGTGCACTGGCTGCTGAGCTGCGTGTTTCTGCGCTTCATTGAAGACAACGCGCTGGTGGACCGGCCCTGGATCAGCGGCACGCCTCAGTCGGGCCGGCTGGCCCTGGCGCGCGACAGTCATGACGCCTACTTTCGCGCGCAGCCGCACCAGAACGATCGCGACTTTTTGCTCGCCAGCTTTCGGCAGGCCGGCGCGCTGCCCGGCCTGCACACCTTTTTCGACGAGGCCCACAACCCGGTTTTTCGGCTGGGCATCAGTGGCGATGCGGCGATGGCGGTGATGCAGTTCTGGCAAGAGGTCGCCGCTGATTCGGGCCTGCTGGTGCGTGACTTCACCGACCCCAGCTGGAACACCCGCTTTCTCGGCGACCTGTACCAGGATCTGTCCGAGGCCACGCGCAAGCGCTATGCGCTGCTGCAGACGCCTGAGTTCGTCGAAGAGTTCATCCTCGACCGTACTTTGACGCCGGCCATCCGCGAGTTTGGCTACCGCGAAGCGCGGTTGATCGACCCGACCTGCGGCTCGGGCCACTTCCTGCTCGGCGCCTTCCACCGCCTGGTCGAGGAATGGGCGCGCAACGAGCCCGGCCGCAACCCGCTGGATGTGGCGCAGAAGGCGCTAGCCGCGGTGGCCGGCGTCGACCTGAACCCGTTTGCGGTGGCCATCGCGCGCTTTCGGCTGCTGCTGGCGGCGCTGCGGGTCAGCCAGGTGCAGCGCCTGGCCAACGCGCCCGACTTCAAGATCCATCTGGCCATCGGCGACAGCCTGTTGCACGGCACCCGATTCGGCGGCACCGAGAGCCAAGACCTGTTCGACGCCGCCGCCAGCCACACCGACACCGGCTTGGCCCATGCCTACGCCAGCGAAGACCTGGCCGATGTGCAGCGCATCCTCGGCGTGCAGTACCACGCGGTGGTCGGCAATCCGCCTTACATCGTCGTCAAGGACGCTGCGCTGAACGCTGCCTACCGGCGCAAATACGCCAGCTGCCACATGAAGTATTCGCTGGGCGCACCGTTCACCCAGCGCTTCTTCGAACTGGCGGTGCAGCCCGTGAATGCTGGCGTCGGCGGCCACGGTGCCGGTTATGTCGGCCTGATCACCGCCAACTCTTTTATGAAGCGTGAGTTCGGCGGCAAGCTGATCGAGCAGGTGCTGCCTCGGCTGGACTTGACGCATGTGGTCGACACCTCGGGCGCGTACATCCCGGGCCACGGTACCCCCACCGTCATCCTGTTCGGCCGCCACCGGCCGCCGGTGGGTGATGGCGTGCGCACGGTGATGGGCATCAAGGGCGAGCCGAGCACGCCCGACGACCCAGCGCACGGGCTGGTGTGGAGCGCCATCGTCGGGCAGATCGATCGGGCTGGCAGCGAGAGCGATTTCGTCAGCGTGGCAGATACGCCGAGGGCGACTTTTGGCAGGCATCCGTGGAGCATCGGCGGGGGTGGGGCGGCGGATCTGAAGGAACAGATTGAAGCTGACCGGCCGACGTTGTCGTCGCTTGCAGATGAGTTGGGCATCGCATCAGTGAATGGCGAGGACGATGTATTCGTCTTAGGCCGAACTTTGGCGCCCTCCAAAACGTAAACCCCTGTCGCGCTTGAACTTTTTGTTCGCGGGGTGCGCGGCTACTGGGTACAAGCCGGGTTCAGG
>JAYSVE010000738.1:0-3234 GCA_043718725.1 Methylibium sp. | reverse complement strand
CCCGGCGGCTCCCCACCACCGCGTGTGAAGCCCGACGTCATAGGCGGTTGCAAGCGTGTTGAGCGTCTGAGGAACCGATGGAGGAACGCCTCGATCCGATTCATCTGGCCGAGAAACCTGCGCCCTCGCAGGCGTCTCGAAACGCCATGGCTCGCTCGGACATCGATCCGTCGGTCTTCCCGAAGCGCAGGCCCGACATGTCAGACGTGTAGCGGATCAGGCCGGGACCCGCGATCACGCCCGACACCATCGCCAGGCCACCGAGCACGCTGCCCGCCCCCAGGACCGAAGCGATGCGGTCCTGATGGTCGACGCCGTTCAATACAGAGACAACGCACGCGCCGCCGTCGACCAGCAGTTTCAGCGGCGCCGCGGCGCTCTCGATGTCGTAGGCCTTCACCGCGAACAGCACCACATCGCAGGAACCGGCCTCGGACGGATGCTCGACGAAGCGCGCTGTGTCGACAGCAAGGCGGCCCTTGGGGGTTTCGAGCACCAGCCCGTTGTCTCGCATGGCCGCGAGATGTGCTCCGTGCATCACCCGGCCTGTGCTGGGCAGTCAAATCGCATTGCCCCTTCACCCGATCGGCGCGAGAATCGAATCTCCGTACCGAGGAGGCGCCTATGTTCAAGCTCAGCACGATCGCATCGCTCGCGCGCTTGGAAGATCCTCCCTTGCCGGCGCGCCGCCTTGCGCTGTTGCGAGTCGTCGCCGCGCAGCGCGCGGGCGCAGTGCTGCTGACGGGGCCAGCCGGTACCGGCAAGACGCTCGCTGCCGAAGTCATCGCGGCAACGATCGGGCGCGATCTCATGCGCGTCGACCTCGGCCGAGTGGTGAGCCGCTATATCGGCGAAACCGAAAAGAACCTGGAACGCCTGTTCGCGACGGCCGCGGCGAGCAGCGCCGTGCTGTTCTTCGACGAAGCTGACGCATTGTTCGGCAAGCGCAGCGACGTCAAGGGCAGCCATGATCGTTATGCCAACGTCGAGATCGGCTACTTGCTCCAGAAGATTGAGAGTTACAGGGGGCTCATCGTTTTTAGCTCCAACGCGCGCCACAACATCGACCCGGCCTTCCTTCGGCGGTTGCGCCATGTCGTCGATGTTCCCTGGCAGCCAAAGCGCACCTAGTACATTAACACGCAAGTTTCGGAACGTAATGCCGACCGAGCTTTCGATCTGCATCCTGACGGGTGAACGACCACTCGATGGTGCGCTTCGCAGCGTTGCGCGCCTGCTGCCACGCGTCGACTTCGCTCTGAAGGAGTTGTCGGCTGGGGACGCGCCGGTCCAAACATTGACGACTGAGGATGCCGATTTCGATCTCTGCCATGTTCAGCCAACTCGCGTGCTTGGGCGTGTAGTGGAACTGCACTCGGCGCAAGAGCTTTGTCGCTGCGCGCTTGCCCAGCACGTCGTCGAAGGACTTTCTGAAGTGAGTGTTCAGATTGTCCAGAACCAGGTGCACCCGGCGTGCCTTGGCATAGGTGTTAGTCAACAAGTCGCCGATGAACGCAACGAAGTCGACCTTGCCCCGACGCTCGGTGACCGAGACGATTCGTTGTCCTGCCTTGGGCTCGACGGCCACGAACAGATTGGTCGTTCCGTTGCGTACGTACTCGTAGTCCAGCTTGGCGTGGGAGCGCGAGTTCATCGGCAAGGGCGTGCGGCTGTGGGCAATGAGTTGCAGGCTCTTCTCGTCGATACAGATGACCGGCTCGGCCGGCAGCATCGGCCGCGCGTACAACTCGAGCAAGGCGTACATGCGATGCCGGTACTCCTCGGTCAGCGCGCCGATACACCACATCAGCCTGCGCCAGGGCTTGAGGTCGTTTTTTTGAGCATGCGCCGAACGGTTTCTCGACTCACGGTGCGCATCCCGGGCTCCTGGCGCGCGGCGCGCTCGAGTTCCACCATCGTCCAGCGCTGCCGCCCCGCAGGCGGCGCCGAACACGCCAGCGCCGTCACCCGCGCTTCGTCGTCCGTGCCGTACTGGCGGGGCCGGCCAGAGCGCGCAACGTCGAAGACCGCCAGCTCGACTCCACCTTCCAGATACGCCACGCGGGTGCGCCACACCGCCGTCCGCCCCACTCCCAGCACAGCCATGATCTGGGCCTCCGGCACGCCCCGGTCCAGCGAGGACAGAACATGAGCCCGATTGACCTCCCGCGATTGATGCATGCCCTTGCTGCGAATCTCGTCCACGACCGAGCGGTCCTCGTCGGTCAAGTGCAATTCCGTCTGGCGCATGACAACACCTCCGAGCATCAATGGGCGATTTGGAAAGTGTATTCATGTTCCGTTACTTGCGTGTCAGAGTACTAGTGTCAGGATCGGTGGAGCGCGCATCAATCGAGGCCGGTCGACATCAGTGCCCGGCTGGGCGAAGCCTTCACAGTGGCGCTCGTCCGGTGGCTCCGTACCGCCGCATTGCCGGAATCACATGTCCATCACTGGGATCAAGCCTAGGTAATCGTCCGACCAAGGCCGTCATTGACGGTGGGTTAGTTCAGACTCCCACGAGCGGCTAGCGTCCATCGGCGTCTCGGGCGTTTGCAGGGTCGACTCTTTGGATCGGGTTCGCGTGGAAATCACCGGGTCGAGTGACTCTGCTATAGGTGGAAGTGAGCAGCCGCCCTCGCCAGTCGCACTTGGTCACGACCTTGCACATGACGTGGGTGCTCTCCGACTGAATGTGCCGCAGATAGGTGATGCGCGGCTCCGTCGCCGCATCGATCTGGGTGGCAGGCGGATGCGTTGGAACTGGGGTAAAGCTCGGCGTGCCCGCAGGAGATACTCCCGCAGTGGACGGTTGCTGTGGTCAGGTCGGGTGCGCGGGCGCGCCGTCGCGATAATTGCTGACTACCTGTTTGAACCCAGCCGGCAGGCGGCTGCATCGGCCTGACCCGGACCCAAAGAACGGCGCGCAACCAATGGTCACCACCTTCGTCAACGGCAAGTTCACGGCGCAGTCCATCACAGGCGTGCAGCGCTATGCCCATGAATTGGTGGTGGCACTGGACGCTCTGCTCGAAACGCAGGATGCTGGAGGGCGCTTCGTACTGCTTTGTCCGCGGGGTGCTCAACCACCCCAACTTCGCAACATTGCAGTGCAGATTACCGGAGGCCCGCGCATGCCGCTGCACCTCTGGGAGCAAATGGTGCTGCCGCTGGCGGCGCGCCGTGGGCGACTGCTGAACTTGGCTGGTTCGGCTCCGGTGATGGCAGGCCAGC
>JAYSVE010000737.1:0-3237 GCA_043718725.1 Methylibium sp. | reverse complement strand
CGAAGAGCTTCTGCACGTCGCAGTACGGCATCTGGCCGGAAAAGTCGACGACCATCGGGCCCAGTTCCCGCAGCGGCTGCAACAGACGCTCGCCGTCGGCCGCATCACCGGCATAGACCGCACTCAGCGTGTAACACCGGGTGCCCCAGAACGCCTGCGGATAGTCTGCGCTGGCGGAGACGGTCGAGAACTCGCACAGAGATCCGATCACGTCACTCTTGTCTGCAAGAAAGTCGCGCCAGAACTGGATCGGCCCGGCACCGGCCGACAACGGGTAGATGGGGGCCGCGAACATCACCGTCGGCCCGACGGGATGCAGCTGGAACTCGAAGTTCACGGCCACGCCGAAGTTGCCGCCGCCACCGCGCAGGGCCCAGAACAGATCGGCATGTTCCGTCGGACTCGCCCGGGTCAGCGTGCCGTCCGCCGTGACGATATCGACGGCCAGCAGGTTGTCGATCGAGAGCCCGTGCGCGCTGCGCAGCCAGCCGACGCCTCCGCCGAGCGTCAAGCCCGCCACACCGGTCTCGGAGATCAGCCCCCCGGGCGTGGCCAGCCCGTGGGCTTGCGTGGCAGCGTCGACATCGGCCCAGAGCGCGCCACCTTGCACCGAGGCCGATCGACGGCCAGTGTCCACTTCGACGCCGCGCATGCAGGACAGGTCGATCATCAGCGCGCCGTCGCCTACCGCATGACCGGCCACGTTGTGCCCGCCACTCCGAATCGACACCGGCAGGCCCTGTTCGCCCGCGAACCTGACGCAAGCGACGACATCGTCAATCGACTTGCAGCGGACGATGGCCAGCGGGCGCCGGTCGATCATGCCGTTCCAGACTGATCGGGCGGTGTCGTAGCCCGGCTCGCGTGACGTCAACAGTTCACCCGACAAGCGGGACCGCAGCGCGGCCAGGGACTGTGCGAACGCGCCCGCGAAGGATTCAAGCGGTGTTGCAAGGCTCATGGTGGTGCGTGGCTTCCAAGGTGAGGGTGCGCCGAACCTGAAGGTGCAGCAGCAAGCATGCGACGAGCCGGGCCCTCTGGGGCAAGTCGCCAGTCAGGAAGTCTCGAGCGCCCGCATTCGGCGTGCCACCGCAGCTGCGCCCAATGCCAGCAGTGCGAGCGCGAAGGTCTGTGGCTCCGGCACAGGGGTGGCCACGGCTGCCGGGCGCACTGCCACGGCACGATGCCGTGATACCTCCAAGTCGCCGCCCTTGAGGCCGATAGCGGGGAAGAAAGCCCACGCCAATTGGCCGGGCAAGAGCTCTGTACCGGACCAGTAGGCGTCTTGTTGCACATTGGTGAACACGCCCAGCGCGGCCAAATCGCCAAACTCATCGAAGAGGGTGGTGTAGTCGGTGATGCTGGGCAGTGCCCAGTCGCTGCTGCCGGCAAAGTTCAGGTTGTTCGCCCAGTCCTTCTGGGTCGCCCAGTTCTGCCTTCCGTTGACGTCCCAGTTCTGCAGCCAGATCAGCTGGGTGGTGGTGTCTGTGACCGTGCCATCGCCGTTCTTCACCAGCGCGGCCTGGGCGATGCCACCCATTGCCAAGAGAGCCGCGGCAGCGGCCAGGGATTTAGTGCGTGTCATCGTGATGTGCTCCAGATGGTGAACGGCTCCAGACGAGCCGCGGGTCGTATGTGTTCTCGGTGTCGCGCAGGGCCATGCTGCTGCGTGGCATCCCAGGTCACGGTGCGACGAACCTTATCGCGGCCAAGCGTGCGTGCGAAGAGCCGATTGGTACAAGAACGGGTCAAATGCGACTCTCACGACGACGCAGGCAGCCCAATGACGATGACGACCAACCCCAGGATCGCCTTGCTCGCCGCGCCGGAGACGGCGCCCTCGGTTCTCTTCGGTTTGTACGATGTGTTCATCGCCGTCGGCACGGTCTATCGCGACATGGTGGGCGGCGCAGTCGGCGAGCCGCTGCTCGACATCCGCATCGTGGCGGCCGACGCCCAGCCCTTCCGCTGCTTCGGCAACATCCTGATCGAGCCCCACGCGGCAATCGGCGACCTCGACCACGTGGACGCTGCGGTGGTCTGTGACATGTACACGCCGATCGACACCGCGCCGCCCATGTTGGCCGGCGAAGCGAACCGACGCGATGACGTCCGCCACCGACTTGCAGCGACTGATCGCCAAAGGGTGACGATCGATCATGCCGTTCCAGACCGATCGGGCGGCGTCGCAGCCGTCGTCCCCTGGCGCGAGCAGATCACCCGACAGCCGGGACCGGAGGGTCGCGAGTCTTTCGACCATGTTCATCGAGCGCCTTCAGTGTCGGGCCAAGTTGCGGCGTCACGCGGCAACTCGATGCGCAGCACGCTGCCATCTCCAGGCGCCGCGCTCAGGGTGACGTTCGATGTGTAGAGCGCCCCATCGGGCCCGACCACCAGTCCGTTGGGCAGGCTGGCGAACTTGACGGCAAGTTCCTTGCGCTCACCCGTCGCCGCGTTGAACGACACCAGATTCGCGTTGTCCGTTGTCCACGCCTCGTCGTGCGGGAAGATCTCGACGGCGTACAGGCTGTCGCGTCGCCACGCCAGCCCGACGATCGGGTTGCGCGACTTGAACGGCAGCGTGTAGCCCGCGAAGCCAGCCTTGAACACCGCCAATTCGGACCGTCCGCCGTCTTCACCAAAGGTGCCGACATAGAACCTGCCGCGATGCTGCGTCATCACGATCGGGTTGTGTTCCGCATTGTCGCGCGACATGTCGTAGGCCAGCCCGATGGCGCCGGTCGCCGGGTTGACCTTTACCAACATGCCGCGGTTCGTTTCAACCACGTACAAATCGTTGCGGTGGTTGATCATCGAGTGGAACACGCCGCCGGGTTCGAGATCGGTGGTGGCCGGGTTCGTGTCCTTGACGAAGTGCGGTGGGTTGGCGGCGAGCCAGGCGCTGAGGTTCGCGACCTGGGTCGTCGAGCCGTCCGGGTTGATACGAAGGATCGCGGCATCGCTGCCGGGCAGGCCATGTGAACAGCCGCCCATTTCGATCAACACGTACAGCGTGCCGTTGACGAAGGCCAGATCGGTGGGGCCATAGTTTCCACCATAGGCGTCGGTCATGCTGGGCAGGCGGTCGGCGACCGTCACCTTGCTGCCATCAGGCCTCAGCCGCAGCACACGGCCGCTGTAGCCGGCGGTGTACGGGCTGTAGATGTTGATGTTGGTCGGGCAGTCGGCCGTGCCTCGCGGGGCCATCGGGCCGCCCGTACCGGCTTGCGCCACATA
>JAYSVE010000736.1:0-3241 GCA_043718725.1 Methylibium sp. | reverse complement strand
TTCGTACTTCTCAGCGATCTTGGACTCGTCATCAACCATCTCACAATGCTATCGGGTTCGACTCAACTTGTAAAAGTAATTTGCTGACAGTTCCTTAGCTCGAGCGTCTCGTTCGGAGCATCTGCAATGCCCGATTTCGGAGACCCAAGCGTGATCAATCGACGATAAATGCCGTCGACGGGGACACGGACCCAAGACGTGCCGTCGAAGGCGATCCCGTTGCCCATCATTGCCGTATGCGAAACGACGCCGCCGAGGGAGTGGGCGATGACCGTGACTTTCTTGCCGGTGATCTGCTGGGCGACTCTTCTCGACAGCAGTGCGAGCACGCCAGCTGCCTCTTCGAATCGCATGTACGTGTTCCAACGCAGTTCGAACACTTGATGCCCGCCATCCTTTAGCGTCTTGGCCAGGAAGCCCCAAGTAAGGTCACCCCCTCCTACTTCCTCGAACAGATTGAAGCCATGAATCAGGATGACGGGACCCAGCGGGCGGGGCTTGCCGAATTGGCAGATGCGCAGGACGTTGGATCGGGGCAACTCCCGTCGATCTGGTAGAGCAGTGACGTCAACTCACCGCCCCATGATTCGCGAAGCCCCAGCACCGTATCTAGCGTGTACTGGAAGTCCTTTGTCCTTGACGTGTAGACGTTCATCTGTCCTCCGGCGTTGGCGGCGACTCGCCCGTACCCCGAAAGCAAGACAGCCAGAGCCCCGCCGATGTTGGCGGTCAAACCCGATGCTGCCGCTGCCGATGCGGCTGCGACGGCACGTGGTTGTGCTGCTTGACTTGCGGCCGATAGCCGACTGCGAACGGTGCCGGCTGCTGCGTCGGCAGTCGAGCGCAACGCGCTATCAAGCGTGGCGGGCGCGTCAAGTACGGTCACCTTTGCACCAGAAGTAACCGGTACCCGCACGACGTAGGTGAACGATCCATTGGCACTGAAGACCTCTGAAATGGAGAGCGTGCCGTTCATGGCCAAGCCCGGAGCTTCGGGTTCAACCTTGATGAGGAAACGGCCATTGGGATCTGCGATGGTGCCGGCAGATGCAGGTAGCTGCGTCTGGTGCACGAGGCGCTCCTTGCGCACGGCTACCGGAGCGCGCATCTGTACCGCCGGACCCTCGCGCATCGTTGCGGTAACGATCAGTTCCCTGGTGCTCTCGAAATCCAGTTCATTTGCCGACCAGCTGATGTTTCCGTTGGCGTCGATCGTTGGCGCGGCACCCCCCTGAGTCGCGTTGGAGATCGACAGTCCAACAACCTCGTTGCGGCGGTCATACGGAACAACCGCGACTCGGCTATTGAACGGTTGGCTCACCAAGGCAATGCCTTTGAGGCCCCTTGCGATCTGGGCGCCGTGGCCGACAGGTCTAACCAAAGGCGGATCGACACTCGGGCTATTCGGCCTTGCTTCGTCGCTGCCACCCCCGCCGCCGCAGCCAAACAGCAGGACGGAAGTCAAGATTAACCCGACCGGGATGAGAAATCTGCCAAGAGTACGCATTGAACGCTCCCTATCGAAAGAATCCGTCCACTACTCAAACCGATCAAATGCTCACGAGCATCGCCTCGCACGTTTGCAAGTCCACGTTGCGCGCCCCGTCGGCCGCCCGCACGCCGACATTCGCGTCGATGTCGGTCGCCATGTTCACGAACACGATGTGCCGGGAGGTTGGCCAGCCAGCTCTTGTCAGTCTTCGCTCGGAACAAACGTCGCCGACAGCTTCAAGCGCCTGCGGTCTTCCTGTCGTCCTTGACGCCGACGATGATCGCGGCGAGATGCAGAACGGTCGGTGCCATCGGAATCAGGCTGAGCCCGGGAATGATGTCGAAGAAGCCTGCCGCGATCGGAAGGCCGATCAGCCAGGTTTTTCCGATGTACTTGCCGCGTGCCCAAGCCAGCACGACGAGCGCGGCGAGAAACGCCAAGTGAAGCAACAACAGGGGGTACACCCCAGCACCGCTTGCGGCGGTAGCCGTGTTGAGGATCGATGAATTCGATCCCAAGAACGGCAAGAAGTAGGTTGGCGCCATCAACAGCGCATAGCCAACAACGTAGGTGACCGTGTTGGCGACAAGCTTGAGCAATGCATCCATGATTCAGACTCTCCTTCGTGGGTTGACGGCGTTCCGATTCACGCCGGTTTCATGAACTCGATTCATCAGCGGGTTTGACCCGTGCCCCGTGGGATTGGGTCGCACCGCGCCCGACGAAGATCTCCCATAGCTGCTCGACACTAGAAAACGCCTGCGACCCGACCAGCATCGCGCCTTCCAGCACCCCAACCAGTTGCCGCTTCGTCCCGCTCCGGCGCCGGTAAACCCGCACAACGTAGCTCTCCACCGGTGTTTTCATGGCGCCTGTTGGGTTGAAAGCCCATGCAGCCTAGGCCGCGTGGCATGACAGATCGGGTACGCCTGCGCAAGCTTTGACGGCCACTCATCCTCAAGTTTGTGGATGACACCGGCGCGTGCCTCGTGCTACTGGGGATAGCCCATCGCAATATTCACGTCCAGAATCGGGCCCTTGCGGCGGCCAGCGCCGCTCGGGTCTGTGCAGACCTTCAAGACCAACAACATCGCTGGGGGGGGCACGAGTGATACAGCTCCATGCAAGCCCGAGGCTGGCAAAGACCACCCGCCCGAAAACCAGCGCCGTGTTCGCACGCGAGCGCTTGTTCCTTGAGCTGGACGGCAACCGCGGCGCCGCGTGCACCTGGATCGCGGGGCCGCCGGGGGCGGGCAAGACGGCGCTGCTGGCCAGCTTTGTGAGTGATCGAGCCCTGGCCTGCCTGTGGCACCAGATCGACGCCGACGATGCCGACCCGCTGGCGTTTTTCGGCACCCTGGCCCAGGGCGCGCAGGCTGCCCTGGGCCAGGGTTCCGCCATGGCCTTGCCGCGCTGCACGCTGGATGCGGCATTCAGCCTGCCGACCTTTGCGCGCCAGTTCTTCCGCGAGCTGTTTGCGCGGGCGCCCGGCATGCTGCTGGTGCTGGACGACTACCACGAGGCGCCGATGTTGTGCCCGCTGCACGACATCGTGCGCGCGGCCATAGATCAGACGCCGCCGGATGCGCACATCGCGGTGCTCAGCCGCGCCCCGCCGCCACCGGCGCTGGCTCGGGCGATGACAAACGGTGCGCTGCGTTCGTTGTCTTGGGAACAGTTGAAGCTGAATGCCGAAGAAGTGGCCGGGATTTCCGCCATTCACGGCGTGGTGCTGGATGCGCGCGCCGC
>JAYSVE010000735.1:0-3247 GCA_043718725.1 Methylibium sp. | reverse complement strand
TCGGCGCGCGCCGCCCCGTCGGGGCCGAGCGCGATGGCGTTGAAGTTCCGACCGGTGGCCGATCTCGCCGGGCTCGACGCCGCGTTGCAGGCCTCATCCCAACCGGTGATGCTCGATGTCTATGCCGATTGGTGCGTGTCCTGCAAGGAGATGGAGGCGCTGACCTTTACCGACGAATCGGTGCACAAGCGCCTGGCAGGCATGACGCTGTTGCGCGCCGACGTGACGGCCAACAACGCCGCCGACAAGGCCTTGATGCGCAAGTACGGTCTGTTCGGCCCGCCGGCATTGCTGTTCTTTGCGCCCGGCGGCGACGAATTCAGCGCGGCCCGCGTGATCGGCTTCCAGAACGCGAAAACCTTCGATGCCCACCTGGCCCGGGTCGAAGCCTTGAGTACCGTCAAAGTCGGCGCCAATTGATGCGGCAGACTCCTCCTTAACTCATTCCAACCTCACCGAACTTCATGTCCGCAACGCAACACTCGAAGGTTCTGATCCTGGGCTCCGGCCCCGCCGGCTACTCGGCCGCCGTCTATGCCGCCCGTGCCAACCTCAAGCCGGTGCTGATCACCGGCATCGCCCAGGGCGGGCAGTTGATGACCACCACCGACGTCGACAACTGGCCCGCCGACGTCGACGGCGTGCAAGGCCCGGAGTTGATGGAGCGGTTCCAGAAGCATGCCGAACGCTTCAACACCCAGATCGTGTTCGACCACATCAACCAGGTCGATCTTTCCAGGCGTCCGTTCACCCTCAAGGGCGACTCGGCCAGCTACACCTGCGACGCCCTGATCATCGCCACCGGAGCGTCGGCCAAATACCTGGGCCTGCCGTCCGAAGAAGCCTTCATGGGGCGCGGCGTCAGCGGCTGCGCCACCTGTGACGGCTTCTTCTACCGCGACCAGGAGGTCTGCGTCGTGGGCGGCGGCAACACCGCGGTCGAAGAGGCGCTGTACCTGTCGAACATCGCCTCGAAAGTCCACCTGGTTCACCGGCGCGACAAGTTTCGCGCCGAGCCCATCCTGGTCGACAAGCTGATGGACAAGGTCGCCTCCGGCAAGATGCAACTGCACCTGTGGCAGACGCTCGATGAGGTGCTCGGAGACGCCAGCGGTGTGACCGGCGTGCGCCTCAAGAGCGCCCCAAGGCCGGCCGAGCCGGCCGTCCCCCGCGGGGATTTGAGTAGCCCGGCAAAGCCGGTTCTACTCAAGAGCACCCAGGGCGGCGGCACCACCGAACTCACGCTGAAGGGTTGCTTCATCGCCATC
Source organism: Methylibium sp. (assembly GCA_043718725.1). Lineage (GTDB taxonomy): Bacteria > Pseudomonadota > Gammaproteobacteria > Burkholderiales > Burkholderiaceae_C > LGRD01. Next base: position 1,979 of record JAYSVE010000735.1, on the reverse strand, counting down.
GGCCACCAGCCCAATACCGACATCTTCAAGGGCCAGGTCGAGATGAAGGATGGCTACATCCTCACCCAGTCAGGCCTGAACGGCATGGCCACGATGACCAGCGTGCCGGGCGTGTTTGCGGCCGGCGATGTGCAGGACCATGTCTATCGCCAGGCCATCACCAGCGCCGGCACGGGCTGCATGGCGGCACTGGACGCGCAGCGGTTCCTGGAGATCTGATCGCGCGGGCCGCGCCGGTTCAGGGCAGGGGGTCCGACAGCGGCGGGCAAGAGCACATCAGGTTGCGGTCGCCCCAGACGTTGTCGACGCGGCCCACCGGCGACCAGTACTTGGACTCGCGCAACGACGCCAGCGGATAGGCGGCCTCTTCGCGCGAATAGGCATGGGGCCAGTCGGCGCGCAGCAAGGCCTGGGCGGTGTGCGGCGCGTTCTTCAGCGGGTTCTGGTCGCGCGGCCACTGACCCGACTCGACCTTGGCAATTTCTGATCGGATGGCGATCATCGCGTCGCAGAAACGGTCCAGCTCGCGCAGCGATTCGCTCTCGGTCGGCTCCACCATCAGCGTCCCTGGCACCGGAAAGCTCAGGGTGGGGGCGTGAAACCCGTAGTCGATCAAGCGCTTGGCGACGTCTTCGGCGCTGACGCCCAGTGCGCCGCCGGTGGCTTCTTTCAACGGCCGCAGGTCGAGGATGCACTCGTGGGCCACGCCACCCCCCTTTAGATGTGCCGAACCGCCGGAATACAGGACGGGGTAATGCTCCGCCAGCCGTGCGGCGATGTAGTTGGCGCTCAGGATGGCGGTTTCGGTCGCCGCCTGCAGGCCTGGCGCACCCATCATGCGGCAGTACATCCAACTGATGGGCAGCACGGCCGCGTTGCCCAGCGGCGCGGCACTGACAGCGCCGACCTGTTTGTCGGTGCCGAAGCCCGCGCTGCCTGGGTTCGATTGCGAATACGTGCGATGGCCAGGCAAGAAGGGCACGAGATCGGCCACCACCGCGACCGGCCCGACGCCGGGCCCGCCGCCACCGTGCGGGATGCAAAACGTCTTGTGCAGGTTGAGGTGGCTCACGTCGCCGCCGAACTCTCCGGGCGCGGCCACGCCGACCAGCGCGTTCATGTTGGCGCCGTCGACGTAGACCCGCCCGCCGTGCTGGTGCACCAGGGCGCACAACTCCTTGACACGCGCCTCGAACACGCCGTGGGTGCTGGGGTAGGTGATCATCACCGCGGCCAGGTTGTCGCTGTGCTGTTTGCACCTGGCCAGCAAGTCGTCCATGTCGACGTTGCCCATGGCGTCGCAGCGGGTCACGACCACCTGCAGGCCGGCCATGTGGGCGCTGGCCGGGTTGGTGCCGTGGGCCGACTCGGGAATCAGGCAGATGTTGCGCCGGCTCTCACCGCGTGAGGCGTGATAGGCCTTGATGACCAACAGGCCGGCGTATTCGCCCTGCGATCCCGCATTGGGTTGCAGACTGACGCCGCTGTAGCCGGTGGCCTGGGCCAGCCAGGCTTCGAGCTGCTCGCGCAACAGGTCGTAGCCGGCCAGTTGGTCGGGCGGCGCAAACGGATGCAGGTTGGCGAACTCCGACCAGGTGACGGGAATCATCTCGCTGCTGGCGTTGAGTTTCATCGTGCACGAGCCCAACGGGATCATCGTGCGGTCCAGCGCCAGGTCTTTGTCGGCCAGGCTGCGCAGGTAGCGCAGCATGTCGGTCTCGCAGTGGTGGCGCTGGAAAACGGGGTGGGTGAGGAATGCGCTGGTGCGAGCCAGCGCCGGCGGGATCAGCGCGCTGACGCCTTTTTCGAACCGGGCGAACAAGGCCGGCTGGGTTTCGTCGATCGTGCCCACCTGCGACGCCGGGCCGCTGGCGCTGCCTGCCTTGGCCACCAGGTTCAACAGCGCGACCAAGTCGTCGCGCGTGGTGGTTTCGTCGAGTGTGATGCCGACACTGACGGGCGACGCGCGGCGCAGGTTG
>JAYSVE010000734.1:0-3250 GCA_043718725.1 Methylibium sp. | reverse complement strand
GGTGCCGGCCGACTTCATGAACGACCGCCCTCTCAATGAAACGCTGAAGCCGCATGAGTCCTTCGACGACCGGTGATGCGGCTGTACGTGCTCGACATCGGCGCGAACGGATTGCCCCAGATCGTGCTGAGCGGCGCGCCACCGTACGACCGAGCGGACCCCAGCGTGGAGTGCGTCACGACCCAAACACCCTCGCAGGACGCTGGTGATGTCCCTAGGGATACACGTCTGTCAAGCAAAGTGTAAACTGTCAAGTCCGATGTCAACTGGGGGTGCATATGGGAAAAAGGATGAAGAACGCGCCGGTGTACTTCACCCTCGCCCAGGTGCGGCACAACCCCGTTCTCCAGTTGGGCAACTATGTACCTGACATCCAGGAGCGGATGCGCAAGGCCGGCTATCCGGACCACCAACCCGGGAAGACGCTCATCATCAACCTCACGCCGGGCAAGTCCGACGGCGAGCCGGATGTTCAACGGCCGATTCCGCAGACCGTCGAACGCCATGTCTTCCTCAGCATGGATGGAACCCGGGGGTTCATCGTCGAGCAAGGCGCGCTCTCGTTCCAGACCACCGAGTACGACACGTTCCAGACGTTTGGCGAACAGTTTTTCATCGGCCTCGGCATCATCCATGACTGCATCACGCTCGCCTACTCTGACCGTATCGGTATCCGATATCTCGACGCTGTGGTACCGGTCGGCGGTGAGGCAGAGCTGAGCAAGTACTTGGCGCCAGGCGTCCTCGGTCTAGCCGGTCGGATGCCCGAGGGAGTACCCATTGGGTTGTCGCTGTCGGAGACGCACATTCCGCTGCCAGACGCCAACCTGCTGTCCAGAACCATCATTCGCAATGGCCCGCTCGGCTTTCCGATGGACCTGGAGCCGCAAGGCCTTCAAGTACCTCAGCGCTTCCAGCAAATCAACGGCATACACGCCATCATCGACACCGATGCATCGCAGAGTGGGCGTCAACCCTTCGACATCCCCAAACTGCGCGGTCGTTTGGATACGCTGCACACGAGAATCCGCATGGCTTTCGAGGCCAGCGTGACCAAGTACGCCTTGAAGGCGTGGGAATGAACAGGGGGACTTACATGAACGCCACAACCGGCACGCTATACGCTCGCGACTACAGGCCACTCGCGAGGCGTGCAACGACGCCCGAGCTTGTTGGTAACAAGGCCATGGCAGTCCTGTCGTTTGCGTACTGTGTTGCGGGGACGATGGGGCTCGTGACCCCGCAGTCGCTCGAACAGCGTACCGCGACAACCAACGCCCCAGTCCACTACGAGACGGATAAGGCCGACGCGATTTATGCTGCCCAGTCTATTGCGCTGGAGCCCACGCCCGCCCAGGCCTTGGCACGCATCCGCGAAGTGCTCAAACCTGCCGTTCTTGAACTGGCCAATCTGTTTGGCGTATCTCGTCAGGCTGTCTACGCTTGGCAGGACGGTGCACGGCCGGCCCCCGAAGCGGCCGCTCGGCTCGCCATGCTGACTCGTGCCGCTGATGTCTTCGCCACTGCGGGCGTCGCGGCGGATACGCAGACACTGCGCCGGAAGGTGGCTGGCGGTGGCACGGTGCTCGATGCGGTATTGACCGGTGGCGACGCCGTGCAGGTCGCCCGTTCGCTTGTCCAGGCCCTGCAGCGAGAGACAGTGCAACGAGAGCGGCTGACAAAGCAGTTTGCCGGCCGTAAACGTGGCCCCGCCGCCGCTGACGACTACGGCACCCCCGCTGTCGCTGAAGGTGCCTGACGCGGGGTCCTATGCCGGACGCGCAAAGGAACGACACTGATTGGCGCCAAGGCCACGTTCTCGCGCACGACGCAGCGCTCGCGCTTGGGTTGACCGCGACTGACGGCCCGGACCGAACAGTCGTGGTCGTGGTCTCCCATGACTGCGACATCACCAGTGCGGCCGAGCGCGAGCCGGACGTCGAGCTCATCGTAGGTCGGCGCATTGCCGTGCTCGGCGCCGACACCAATGCCAAGACGGCGCGACGTCTTCATATTACGTTTCGTTCTGACGAGGGCGATGTTCCCGTCGAGCTGATGGCCACGGCCAAGGTGCGAGTATCCAAACAGCAGGTGCTCAACACAACTCCGCGCGAAACGTGGTCGCTCGCGCCGGAAGGCCTGGTGACCATGCAGCAGTGGCTGGCCGCGCGATACCGTCGCGCCGCTTTCGCCGACGTATTCGAGCGTCGGCTCAAGGAGAAGCCGGCCAGGCTGGACAGGAAGATTGCGAAAGCCCTTGAGGTCGCCGGCAAGCACATCCTCGCCGTCTTTTTCGACGTGGACGAGGGTCACGAAATCGCTCGTGATGGCCCAGCCGACGTGTACCAGTTGCGCATCACTCTTCTCTACGACAGCACGACGGACGAGCCGACCGCATTTGCTGCGGCAGAGCAAGCAGTGAAGGTCATTGAGGACGCGTTCGAGGACGCGTTCTTCGACGGCAAGTTGTGGCGCCAGATTCAGCTGCAGTCGTGCACCTCCGTGTCCGACAACGTCATGACGATCGCCGAAAGCCGCCTTCTGAAGCAATGGCGGCTCGACTACATGAGCTTGGAGAACGACCCCCAGCAACCCATGCTCGAACAGGAGTGATGGGCAAGAGGCCGGATGAGCAACGGGTTTCCGTCATTCCAGTCGGCGGGTTTGGACATTGAGCGCAACGCATTCGTGCCATGGAATGCGATTGACGCGGCACCTACTCCGTCGGTCCGTTCTTCTCCCTGCCCGCTTTGCGAAACATCACCGCGCCCAGGTAAGCATTGGATGCCCGCTTGCGCGCATGCCCGGCCAGCTTGGCGACGGCCTGCCGCGCCGCCTTCTCGACCTCCGGCGCCAATTTGCCGCCGCCGCGCACCGGCGGCTGCTGGCCCGTGCGCACCACGAACTCTTCGATCAACGCTTCCTGCCGAAGCCCGTGCGGCGTCACGCCGAGCCCGCGACTCGTGATGCCGAACTTGCCCAGGACATATCCGATTCGGTAGAGGTTGTGCTCGAGGTCGTGGCGCGAATCGCCCATATGCGCATCCGGAAGTTGTCGCGAAGCCTGGATGAAGTCGAGGACGACTTCGGCGATCTTCCGCGCAAGGAAAGGCGGCACGGCGTTGCCGACTTGCCAGTATTGCTGCGTCCGGTTGCCTTCGAAGAAATAGTTGTCCGGGAACGTCTGCAGGCGGGCCGCTTCGCGCACGGTGAGGCTTCTGCACTGCGAGGCATCGTAGTGAATGTAGTA
>JAYSVE010000733.1:0-3252 GCA_043718725.1 Methylibium sp. | reverse complement strand
GCGCTGCCAGCGCCGACACCGCCGTTCTCGCCGTCAGCGGGTACGGCATGACCGCTGCGATCAGCCCCTTGGCCGGCCAATCGGCCCCAGCCTCTTTGCTCATCGACGTGAGCAAGCTCGTTTCGGCGTACCACACCGACGTTCCTGACCCCGCGATTGCCGCGCAGCGCGTGGCCTTCGGCACCTCGGGTCATCGCGGTTCCGCCTTCGACCGCTCGTTCAACGAGTGGCATGTGCTGGCGATCACGCAGGCGATCTGCCGCTATCGCCAAGCCCAAGGCATCGGCGGGCCGCTGTTCCTGGGCATCGACACGCACGCACTGTCGGCACCGGCGTGCGCCAGCGCGCTGGAAGTGCTGGCGGCCAATGGCGTCGATGTGATGCTGGCAGGCAACGACGAGACCACGCCCACGCCGGCGGTTTCGCACGCAATCCTCGGCTACAACCGCGGGCGCTCGCAGCCGAATGACGGCGGCCTGGCCGACGGCATGGTCGTGACGCCTTCGCACAACCCGCCGCGCGATGGCGGCTTCAAGTACAACCCGCCGCACGGCGGGCCAGCGAGTCAGGCCATCACAAGCTGGATCGAGGCCGAAGCCAATCGCTTGCTCGAAGCGCGCCTCGAAGGCGTGAAGCGCATCTCGCACGCCAGGGCTCTGCAAGCCGTGACGACGCACCGCCACGATTTTCTGAACGCCTACGTTGGTGACCTCGGCAGCGTGATCGACATGGACTTGATCCGCGAGGTGAAGGTGCGCATGGGTGTCGACCCGCTGGGCGGTGCCGGCGTCCACTACTGGGGGGCCATCGCCGAGCGCTACGGCCTCGAAATGACGGTCGTCAGCGAGATCGTCGACCCGACCTTTGCCTTCATGCCGCTTGACTGGGACGGCCAGATTCGCATGGACCCGTCGTCGCCGTTTGCCATGCAAGGGCTGTTGGCCATCAAGAGCCGCTTCGACATCGCCTTCGCCTGCGACACCGACCACGACCGTCACGGCATCGTCACGCCCGGTGCCGGCTTGTTGGCGCCCGACCACTACTTGGCGGCGGCCATCGACTACCTGTTTCAACACCGGCCGAGCTGGGGCCAACAGGCTGCTGTTGGCAAGACCGTCGTCAGCAGCCGGCTGATCGACCGGCTCTCGGCCAGGCTCGGTCGTCAACTGGTTGAGATGCCGGTCGGCTTCAAGTGGTTCGCCACAGGTCTGAAAAGCGGCGCGCTTGGCTTTGCTGGAGAAGAAAGTGCCGGAGCCACTTTCCTGCGCCGCAATGGCTCAGTCTGGACAACCGACAAGGACGGCATCGTGGCCGCGTTGCTTTCGGCCGAGATCACTGCGCGCACGGGTCGCGACCCCGGCCAGCGCTACGCTGCACTGGCCCAAGAGTTCGGCAGCCCGGTGGCGCGCCGGGTGGAGGCCACCGCAACGGTGCAGCAGAAGCGGCAGCTGGCGGCGCTCACACCGCAGCAGATCACCTCGACCGAACTGGCCGGCGAAAAGGTCGAGAGCGTGCTCAGCCAAGCCCCGGGCAATGGCGAAGCCATCGGCGGCATCAAGGTCAACACCGCCAATGGCTGGTTCGCTGCGCGACCGTCCGGCACCGAGAACATCTACAAGATTTACGCCGAAAGTTTTCTGGGGGCTGAACACCTGAAGCACCTGCTGCAGGAGGCGCAGACCATCGTCGATGTCGCGATTTCGCCCGCGCCGACATCGTGAAATTCAAAGAACCTGAAAGGCTCCCATGTCTGACGCCTCAGTACCTGACACCTCGGTACTTGACACCTCGGTAACCGACACCCTGACCCCCGACACCCTGCAGAGGATGGACGCCTACTGGCGCGCGGCCAACTACCTGTCGGTCGGGCAGATCTATCTGCGAGACAACCCGTTGCTGGAGCGGCCGCTTGCGCTGGCCGACATCAAGCCACGCCTGTTGGGCCATTGGGGCACGACACCGGGCTTGAACCTGCTCTACGTTCACCTGAACCGGCTGATCAAAGAGAACGACCTGAACATGATGTACATCATCGGCCCCGGACACGGCGGGCCGGGCATCGTGGCGCACAGTTACCTGGAAGGGTCGTACACCGAGCACTATCCAGCAATCGAGCGCAATCGCAACGGCCTGCAGCGGCTGTTTCGCCAGTTCTCGTGGCCACAGGGCATCCCCAGCCATGTGTCGCCCGAAGTGCCCGGCTCGATCCATGAAGGCGGCGAGTTGGGTTACTCATTGGCCCACGCCTATGGCGCGGCCTTCGACAACCCCGATCTGATCGTCGCCTGCGTCGTCGGTGATGGCGAGGCCGAAACCGGCGCGCTGGCGGCGAGTTGGCACTCCAACAAGTTCCTCAACCCTGCGCGCGACGGCGCGGTGCTGCCGATCCTGCACCTGAACGGCTACAAGATCGCCAACCCCACGGTGCTGGCGCGCATCAGCCGCGAAGAACTGACCGACCTGATGCGCGGCTACGGCCACGAGCCGCACTTCGTCGAAGGCGACGACCCGGTGCGGGTGCACCAGGCGCTGGCTGGCGCGCTGGATGAGGTTCTGGCCCAGATACGCCAGTTTCAGCAGCAGGCGCGGCCGCTTGATCCCGCTCACTCGCCAGGGCAGTCGCCTTCACCTGCAAACTTACGCCCGCGCTGGCCGATGATCGTCTTGCGCACACCCAAGGGCTGGACTGGGCCGAAGGTCGTCGATGGCAAACCGGTTGAAGGCAGCTGGCGGTCGCACCAGGTGCCCATTGCCGAGTTCAAGACCGGCGGGCATGTGCAGCAGCTCGAAAGCTGGCTCAAGAGTTACCGGCCCGAGGAGCTGTTCGACAAGAACGGCCGGTTCCTTGACGAGTTGGCCATGCTGGCACCGACGGGCCAGCGCCGCATGGGCTGCAATCCTCACGCCAATGGCGGCGGATTGCTGAAGCCGCTGGACATGCCTTCGTTCCGAACTTACGCCGTGGCGGTGGCCCAGCCGGGCGCCGTGGACGCCGAGGCCACGCGCGTCCTGGGCCGGTTCCTGCGTGACGTGATGCGGCTGAACCTGAAAGCCGCCAACTTCCGAATCTTCGGCCCGGATGAAACCGCGTCGAACCGGCTGGACCCGGTGTTCGAGGTGACGTCAAAGATGTGGCTGGACGGCGTGCAGGAGGAGCGTGACAACCACCTCAGCGCCAACGGCCGGGTGATGGAGGTGTTGAGCGAACACCTGTGCGAAGGCTGGCTCGAGGGCTACCTGCTGACCGGCCGC
>JAYSVE010000732.1:0-7687 GCA_043718725.1 Methylibium sp. | reverse complement strand
GGCGACCGGGCAACCCGTGCCAATGAGGGACGCGCGGGCCTACAGGTCGGCTGGCTTGCGTTTCAGCGCCTCGATCGCGCGTTCGAGCACCGCGCAATCGAGCTTGTCCTACTTGCGCGCGGTCTGTTTGGTCTTGAGCAGGCCTTCGAGGTCCACGGTGCTCACGGCGATGCCGTCGAAATCGATGCTCACTTTGTGGGGCTGCAAGGAATCAAGCGACTCGCCACAGGCGTTGAACATCAGATCCACGACAAAGGCGTCGGCCACGCGGATCGTCTCGGCCTCGGTGAACCAGGCCGGGTCCAACTCGCGCGCCGCCCGGTCCGGCAGGCACAGCAGCGCGCGGCGGGTGCGCTCGCCCTGCTCACGGGTGGGCCGCAGCAGCAGGGCGATGTCGATGGTGCCGCGCTCGTAGCCCAGGGCATACAGCGCGTAGCCGCCGATCAGCAGGTACTCGACACCTTCGTCGTTCAATGCCGTCAGCAGCGACTTCAGGTCTTCGACGCTGGCCGGCCGAGCGAACTTGCCGCCGCTGTCACCCGGCTCTCATCGCCGGCGAGTTTGCAGCGCCGCATTGGACGCCATCACACGGGCCAACGCCTCGTTGACCTGGGCGTCGGCTTCGGCCTGCGATTTGAAGCGGTATACGCCCTTGGCGATGCCGGTGCTGGAGATGCTCGCCAAGGCGCGCCCGCCAGCCTGGTGCAAAGCGGCGCGCCGCAGCCCGGCCGCACTCGGCGAGAGCGAAAGTTCCGGTGTCTGGCGACCGATGACTCGCATACGCCGACTGTAGCGCAGGCCTGCAGGGCGGCGCTCGAAGGAGCTTGGTCCAACGTGGTATCAGCCTGAGCGGGCTGTTGTGATCCAAACAAGGGGGTGAGTTGATCATCACGAGGATGGTGTTCAACATGGACGACACCAGGCTGCGCACGATTGAGCAGTTGGCGGAATTTCTCAAGGCGACGCCGCAGGTGGCGTTCACGGCGCACAGGCAAGGAGGCGCCGGTGAGGACCGGCGTTGTGAGCACATCAGCCGCGTGCTGACGCGCTTTGACGACGCACACCGCAACAAGCGCGAACGTGGCGTGGTGTTGGCCTTGCCCGAAGGCGGTCACTTGCTGGCCTGCGACATCAGCGCGGAATACACCTCGATCGGCCGGCCGCAGTGGCAGGCCGCCGACGTGGCGCACAGAATGGAACTGTGCATCGCGTCGGCGCTGCAAACACTCGACGCGCGGCTCGCCACGGGCGGCGCGGGGAGCTGCGACTTCGACTTCATCGACGCCGACAAGACCGGCTACGGCGCTTGCTACGAACGCTGCCTGAAGCTGCTGCGCCCGGGTGGTTTGATCGCGATCGACAACGTGCTGTGGAACGGCAGCGTGGCCCGGCCGGCCAAAGACGCCGACACGGCCGCGCTGCAGGCGCTCAACACCAAGCTGCATGGCGATGCGCGGGTGGACATCTCGCTCCTGCCCATCGGCGACGGGCTGACCCTGGCGCGCAAGCGTTGAACTCGCCAACCGCGACCCGGCGCCAATGCCCGGCGCCGCCGGCGGTCGGCCAACTCAGGGCGTGCTGATCGCGAACTTTCCGCTGAAGAGATTCACGCCGCCGGTGAACTTGTGCGGCATGCCGTCGAAGCTGCCGCTGCCCTTGGCGCCTGCATAGACGCCCGTTCCGGAAACCACGGTGTATTCCCCGTGGATCGGGTAGGTGCTGTAGCCCACAAAGGGGCCCGAACCCTTGTTGTAGTCGCCGCTGCAGATGAATTCCTTCGACGCGGTGCGGCCGTCCTTGAACGCGGCCACGCCGTACATCTTGTTGAGGAACACGACCTGCCCTTCGACGTTGGGGGCTTCGAGCCCCTTCACTTCCAAGGGCTTGACGACCAGCTTGAAGTCGAGGGCGTGGTCGGCTGCTGTGGCCGTTGGCCCAAAAGTACAGGCGATCGCGAGCAGGAGAATGGAACCGGGAGTCTGCTTGGACATTCTTGTCTCCTCATGCTGATGTCGATGCGATGAAGGCGCGAAGCACTTCGCTTCGACGCGAACAGCAAAGGCCGGCGAGAACCGGGCGCATCCACAACGTTGTGGACAAGACAGAGGTATCAGCCCAGCACCTGCTGCGCCGTCTCCACGCTCAGAACACGAACGGCACGAAGCGCTTGCGGGTCTTCATGTAGTCGACGTAGGCCGCGCCGAAGTGCTGGCTGCACTCGGCTTCGTCGCGCAGCGCGGTGAAGAACAGGGCGATGGTTGCGCAACCCACCAGCAGCGCGCCGGGCCAGGACACGTCTTTCAGGAATGCGCCCCAGGCCAGGTACAGCAGCGCCGCGTACATCGGGTGGCGGATGTAGTGGTACGCGCCGGTGGTCACCAGGGTCGAGGTGCGTTCGAAGGGCAGCAGCTCTGCTTCGCCCCGCGCTTCGCTCGGCCGGCCAATGCCGCTCAACAAGCGCACCGCGTGGATCGCCAGCACGATGGAGGCCAGCAGCAGCACCCACGAGACGAGCTGGTGCGGCGCGAACGGGTCGCGCGTCCAGACCGGGAAGTTGAGCAGCACCAGCACGAGGATGCTCTCCCACGCGAAGAAGCGGTAGAAGCCGTGCGAACGGGGTTTGAGCAGCGAATGGCGCGAGACCCAGACGAAGAAGGCTGTGCCGGCGAGGAAGGGGAGCGTTGCGTACATTCCCGGAGTCCTTTGAGTGCCCGAGTTGGATTGCTATCATTGCAATCATCGCATTCAAGCAGCAAGTGCACCATGGCCAGCATCACGATCCGGAATCTCGACGACAAACTGAAGTCCAGGTTGCGCGTGCACGCGGCGAAACATGGGAGGTCCATGGAAGAACAGGCGCGTCTGCTGCTTCGTGATGCTCTTGCGAGCGCTGAAGATGCGCCTCCCGTTCACCTGGCTCAGCTTGCCACGTCCCTGTTCGGCCCCGAACATGGCGTGGAGTTGGCACTCCCCGAACGAAAGGCCGCACGCCCCGCCCCCGCGTTCAGCGAATGATCCTGCTGGACACCAATGTCATTTCTGAGTTGATGCGGCCGGCACCGGCCGGTGTCGTCCTGGCGTGGTCTCGGGTGGTGCCACCGACCGAATTGGCGACCACCACGATCACGGTCGCCGAGCTTGGCGCCGGGTTGTCGGTGTTGCCCGATGGAGCGCGCCGGCGCGATCTTCAAGCCCGCTCGGTGAGCTTGCTGAAACAGGGCTTCGGGCCAAGAATTTTCGCCTTCGACGCGGCGGCCGCAAGCGTCTATGGCGAACTGTTTGCGCGGCGGCAACGGGCCGGCCGCCCCGTCATCGGCTTCGACCTGCTGATCGCCGCCATCGCCTTGTCGCAGGGCTTCTCCATCGCCACGCGCAACGTCGAAGACTTTGACGGCTGCGATGTGGTGGTGGTCGACCCATGGGCCGAGGCTGCGCTGCAGTAGGCGGCTCGCACGAGCCTCGCCCTTCGCTTCATGCCTCGGTCGGGGGCATCGAGCCCCCTCGCTCGCCGAGCCTGACGCTGGTCGATCCCCGTGAAACAGGGCCCCTCGCCCTTCGCTCTAGGCTCTGCCCCAAACTTCCTCCGCCGTTTCGACGACCAGCCTCAGCTTGGCGCGCTGCGCTTCCACCGCAATGTCGTTGCCGTGCACGGTGCTGCTGAAGCCGCATTGCGGTGACAGGCACAGTTGGTCCAGCGGCACGTATTTGGAAGCTTCGTCGATGCGGCGCTTCAGGTCGTCCTTGGACTCCAACTTGCCGAGCTTGGTGGTCACCAAGCCCAGCACCGCGGTCTTGCCCTTGGACAAAAAGCGCAAGGGCTTGAAGTCGCCGCTGCGGGCGTCGTCGTACTCCAGGAAATAGCCGTCCACGTTCATCTCGCTGAGCAGCGCCTCGGCGACCGGCTCGTAGCCGCCCTGCGCGGCCCAGGTGCTCTGGAAATTGCCGCGGCACAGGTGCACGGCGAGCGTCATGCCGGCGGGTTTTTGTGCGACCACGCGGTTGATGAACGCGGCGTAGCGGTGCGGCAGCTCGTCGGGGTCGTCGCCGCGGCCGCGCGCGGCTTCGCGCATCTTGTCGTCGCACAGGTAGGCCAGGTTGGTGTCGTCCATCTGCACGTAGGTGCAACCGGCGGCGGCGAGCGAGCGCAGCTCGTCGCCATAGGCGTTGGCCACGTCCTGGTAGAACGGCTCCAGGTCGGGGTAGTGTTCACGGCTGATGCCGGCGCGGCCACCGCGAAAGTGCAACATGGTCGGCGACGGGATGGTGACCTTGGGCGTCATGCCCGGCGCCACCTGGCTCTTCAAGTAGTTGAAATCGGCGAGTTGAATGTCTTTGACATGGCGCACCTTGTCGACCACGCGCATCACCGGCGGCGCCAGTTCCTGGGTGCCGTCGGGCTTTTGAATCAACACCGGGATGTCGGTCTTGACGCCGCCGATCTGCTCCAGGAAGTCGATGTGAAAGTAGGTGCGGCGGAATTCACCGTCGGTGATGCTTTGCAGTCCCACGTCTTGCTGGAATTTGACGATCTCGGCAATGGCGTCGTCTTCCACGGCGCGCAGGCCGGCGGCCGAGAGATCCCCCTTTTGCGCTTGGGCGCGGGCCTCGAGCAGGCGCTTGGGGCGCAAAAAGCTGCCGACGTGGTCGGCGCGAAACGGCGGAAGGGGGCGTGCTGACATGCTGTCTCCTGGGTCGTGGCGGGCCGCCGACGGGCGGTGAATGGGCGATGATAGATCGACGTTTCGCGGTCAGGATGAATACAGCGAACCGGTAAATGAGCGGGTTAACCCTGAATTTAGGTTGATTTTTTCGATTCAAACTGGGTCTCTGTATACATACCGTATCCAACGAGGTCTCCGTGAAAACTTTCCCCCTCAACGCCTGGTACGTCGCCGCCTACGACGTCGAAGTCAAGGCGGCGCTGCTGCCGCGCACGATCTGCAACGAGAAGATGGTGCTGTTCCGTCGCAAGGACGGCAGCGTGGCCGCGCTCGAAGACGCCTGCTGGCACCGCCTGTTGCCCTTGTCGCGGGGCCGGCTGCACGACGACCAGATCACCTGCGGCTACCACGGCCTGGTGTTCAACGGCGACGGGCGCTGCACCCACATGCCGGCGCAGCAGACCATCAACCCTTCGGCCTGCGTGCGCGCGTTTCCGGTGACGCTCAAGCACCGCTTCGTCTGGGTCTGGCCGGGCGACCCGGCGTTGGCCGACATCTCCAAGGTTCCCGACCTGCACTGGAACGACGACCCGGCCTGGGCCGGCGATGGCGCGCTGATCAAGGTGAAGTGCGACTACCGGCTGGTGCTGGACAACCTGATGGACCTGACGCACGAGGCCTTCGTGCATGGCTCCAGCATCGGCCAGAGTGCGCTGGCCGAGGCGCCCTTCGTCGCCACCCACGGCGAGCGCAGCGCCACGGTGACGCGGCTGATGGAAAACATCGACGCGCCGCCGTTCTGGGCCGCTCAGATCAAGAACGCCACCGGCTACGAGGGCAAGGTCGACCGCTGGCAGATCATCCGTTTCGAGGCGCCCTGCACGATCGCCATCGACGTCGGCGTGGCGCCGACGGGCACCGGTGCATTGGCGAAGGAAGGTGAGACAGCGGACCACTCCCAGGGCGTCAACGGCGACGTGCTCAACACCATCACCCCCGAGACCGACAGCACCTGCCTGTACTTCTGGGCTTTCGCGCGCAACTACAGCCTGGCCGACCAGCGCCTGACGCACGAACTGCGCGAGGGCGTGGCCAACATCTTCCATGAAGACGAGATCATTCTGGAGATTCAGCAAAAGGCCATCGAAGACCACCCCGGCCACACCTTCTACAACCTCAACATCGACGCCGGCTCGATGTGGGCGCGCAAGCTGATCGACAAAATGATGGCGGCCGAAGACAAGCGCCGCGTGATCCCGCTGCACAGCGCGGCCTGACCCATGGCCTTGCCTAAACCCGTCAATGCCACGGACGCCGGCGGCGCCCTGTCGCAGACCGTGCGCGCCCAACTGCGCCTGCGCGAGTTGATCGTCGGCGGCGAGTTGAAGCCCGGCCTGCGCATCGCCGAAATGAGCCTGGTGGACAGGCTGGGCGCGTCGCGCACGCCGATCCGCATGGCGCTGGTGCGCTTGCAGGAGGAAGGCCTGCTCGACGCGCTGCCCAATGGCGGCTTCGTCGTGAAGGACTTTTCCGAAGCCGACATCGTCGACGCCATCGAGGTGCGCGGCACGCTCGAAGGCCTGGCCGCGCGCCTGGCCGCCGAGCGCGGCGTGAGCCACGTTCTGATGGCCGATGTGCGCGACTGCCTGGACCGCATCGATGCGCTGCTGGCGCAGGCCAGCTTCAACGAGGAATCGTTCGGCGGCTACGTCGCGCACAACGGCCGCTTCCATGCGCTGCTGGTCGAGATGGCGGGCAGCCCGGTGGTGGCGCGCCAGATCGAGCGCGCCGTGAGCCTGCCGTTCGCGTCGCCCAACAGCTTCGTGATGCTGCAGGCCACCGGCCCGCGCGCCCGCGACGTGCTGGTGGTGGCGCAGCAGCAGCACCGCGGCGTGGTCGAGGCCATCCAGCAACGCGAAGGCGCGCGGGCCGAGGCGCTGATGCGCGAACACGCGCGCATTGCCCACCACAACCTGCGCGACGCCCTGCGCAGCCACCAGGCACTGCAAAAGTTGCCGGGCGCCAGCCTGATCCGGCGTGGACGAACATGAAAAACAAGCTTGACTGGCACCCCGCCACGGTGCGCGCCCACCGCGACCTGAGCCCCACGGTGCGCGAGTTCGAACTGCGCCCGGAAGGCGGCGTGAAGGCGTGGACGGTGGGCAGCCACCTGAACGTCGAGGTCCACATCGATGGGCGGCGCGAGACGCGGTCGTATTCGCTGGTCGGCCTGCCGCAGGGCGTCGACGCCGCCGAGGTCTACCGCATTGCGGTCAAGCGCGCCAAGCCCGGGCGCGGCGGCTCGCGCTTCATGTGGGCCTGGAGACCGGCGCCGAACTCCAGGTCGGCGAACCGAACAACCACTTTCAGCTCGCCGTCGGCGCGCCGCAGCATTTGCTGATTGCCGGCGGCATCGGCATCACGCCGATCGTCGGCATGGCGCTGATGCTGAACCAGCGCGGCGCCAATGTGCGCATGCGCTACGCGGCGCGCCAGCCCAGCGAGCTGGTCTACGGCGCGGAACTGCACGCCGCATTGGGCGAGCGCCTGCAGACCTTCACCGACGCCGCCGGCCAGTCCATGGACCTGGCCGCCGAGATCGACGCGCTGGTGCCGCGCGCGCTGATGTGGGTGTGTGGCCCGATGGCGCTTCTGGAGGCCGCCCGCGCCGCCTGGGCCCAGGCCGGCCGCGAGGCGGCCGACCTGCGTTTTGAGACCTTCGGCAACACCGGTCGCTTCGAGGCGCAGCCGTTCTGGGTCGAGTTGCCGCGCCACCGGTTGCGCCTGCAAGTGCCCGCCGACCGCAGCCTGCTCGATGTGCTCGACGAAGCCGGTGTCGAAATCCTGTTCGATTGCAAGCGTGGCGAGTGCGGCCTTTGCGCGCTCGACATCACCCGTGTCGAGGGCACGGTGGACCACCGCGACGTGTTCTTCAGCGCGCACGAGAAGCGCAGCAACGCCCAACTGTGCGCCTGCGTGTCGCGCATCAGCGGCGGCGGGGTGGTGCTCGACTCGGCCTATCGTGC
>JAYSVE010000731.1:0-3256 GCA_043718725.1 Methylibium sp. | reverse complement strand
AAGGCCAGCCCAGGGCGGTGCACCCCGGATCACGTCGCGCGCACCCAGGGTGGTGGCGCCGCCGCGACGACCCGGGCGACGCGCCAGGCGTTTGATTCGGATCAAGGCGCCGCCAGCGCCAGCCGGCACAGTCGACGCAACCTGGGAGAGCCCCATGACCGAGGCTGATGTTGCCGAGTCGCTGGCTGTCAAGCGGGAGGCCTTGCCTCGCTTCGCGCTTTGCGCCGCGGGCAGCACACCGCAGCGCCGCTTCGCCGATCCGTGCCGCGGCGACGGGCCTGTCGCGCTGCCAGCGCGTCAGGCCGATGCGTCACCGAAGCGCATCGATTGAGCGCGCCCCCTGAATGAGCGCGGCCCTGAGCTTGAGCGCGCTGCTGATGGGCCTGGCGGGTGCGCCGCATTGCGTGGCGATGTGCAGCAGCGCCTGTGGCGGCGTGGCCCGCGCCTGTGGCGGCGACCGGCCGCAGCGCGCCATGCTCGCCTTGCAGGTGGGGCGCCTGTTGAGCTACTCAGCGGTGGGCGCGCTGGCGGCGGCCAGTGTGTCGACCCTGGGCGCCTGGAGTGCCGGCACGCCGGCGCTGCGGCCGCTGTGGAGCGCGGTTCACCTGGGCGCGCTGCTGCTCGGCGCCTGGCTGATGTGGCACGGGCGCGCGCCCGACTGGCTGCGGCTGTTCGGCCAAAGGGTCGCGCACACGGTGCAGCGGCAGGCGTTGCGCTCACGCCCCGGTGCCGGGCGTCTGTGGAAGGCCGGTCTGCTGGGCGGCGCCTGGGTGGCCCTGCCGTGCGGGCTGTTGCAGTCGGCCCTGGTGGTGGCGGCACTCGGCGACGGGCCCTGGCAGGGGGCGTTGGTGATGGCGTCATTCGGCGCCGGTTCCAGCATCGGCCTGTGGGCCGGGCCGGCGCTGTGGTGGCGTCTGACGCGGGGTCGGCTGGATGCCGCCAGTGGCCCGCCGACTGCGGCGCGGCTGGGTGGGGCGGTGCTGGTCGGCCTGTCGGTCTGGGCCTTGGGGCACGGCCTGTGGGAACGTCTGAACCCGGCCTTGTGTTGAGCGCGGGGGAGCGCGGGTGAGCGCGGTTGAGCGCGCCGTCAGTCGCGCACGAACAGGGTGACCAGCGCTTCGTCACCGACCTGCCGGCTCCAGTGCCCGTGCAGGTTCGGGTCGAAGCTGGCCCCGACCGGCAAGCCATCGGCGGAGTAGAAATGGTCGCCGGGCTTGAACACCCGGGACGCCCCGCCCTGCAGGCCGATCTCCATCCGGCCCGCCAGGATGAAGACCCATTGCGGTGTGACCGTGCAATGGAACTGGCTGCGAAAGCCGACCGGGCTGTGGCGCAGTTGGTAGCCGCCCGACGCGTGCAAGCTGGACAGGCTGGCCTGCGGCGTGCCCTCGCCCAGCGCCACAGTCTCTTCACGGAATTTGGCACGCCCGTCCGAATCGGTGAACAGCACGGTTTTTCGGAACGTGGTCATGGGGTGGGCCTGCAACGAGGGTCAGCTTGGGACCGCGGCCATCAGCGCCGCGACGATCGCCCCGGGGGTCTGCGCCACATCGAAGCTCAGCGCATTTTCATCCGTTCCGGGCGCTTCCAGAATGGCGAGCTGGCTGGCCAGCAGTGACGCCGGCATGTAGTGCCCGGCCCGGTTCGCCATGCGTTGGGCAAGCATTTCGGGGCTGCCGCTCAGGTGCACGAACTTCAACCCGGGCGCGCCGCGCCGCAGGCTGTCGCGGTAGCTGCGCTTGAGCGCCGAACACGACAGCACCAGGCCGCGTTGCGCCGCGCGCGCCGGCCAGTTGATCGTTCAAGGCCTGCAACCAGGCTTGCCGGTCGGCGTCGGTCAAGGCGATGCCGGCGGCCATGCGCGCGACGTTGTCGGGTGGATGGAATTGATCGCCTTCGACGAACTCGACACCCAGCGTCGCGGCCAGTTGCTGCCCGACCGTGCTCTTGCCGCAGCCGCACACGCCCATCACGACGATGAGATCGTTGCGACCCACGGCCGGCCCGGGGGCATGGCGGTGTGCCTCGGGTTGCATCGGCTTCGGCACGGCGGGTTCCTTGGCGCTCATTGCACGGCTCGCGCGGCCTAAAGGATCAGCAGGGCCCGAAAGTCATTGACGTTGGTGAAGGTCGGTCCGGGCGCCACCAGGTCACCCAGGTGCTGAAAGAAGCTGTAGGCATCGTTGCGGTCGAGAAACTGCTGCGGTTTCAGGCCGGCGTCGCGGGCACGCGCCAGGGTGCTCGGCGTGACGATGGCGCCGGCGTTGTCCTCCATGCCGTCGATGCCGTCGGTGTCGGCCGCGAGCACATAGACGCCGCTCTCGCCCTGCAGCGCGATGCCGCAGCCGAGCAGGAATTCGGTGGCGCGCCCGCCGCGCCCGGCCCGGGCGCGCACGGTCACGGTGGTCTCGCCGCCCGAGAGCAGCACGCAGGGCCGCGCAAACGGCTGACCGCGCGCCGCAACCTGGCGCGCCAGCGCGGCGTGCACCCTGCCCACGTCACGAGACTCGCCCTCGATCTGGTCGCTCAGGATGTGCGCCGGGATGCCCGCGCCCAGCGCCAGCGCGGCGGCGGCTTCGAGCGACTGCTGCGGCGTGGCGATCAAGTGGACCCGGTGCCCGGCGAGTCGCGCATCACCCGGCTTGACCGATTCGAAGGCGCAGCTTTGCAAGCCCTCGCGCGCCGCCGCGGGGATGCCGATGGCGTAACGCTTGAGGATGAGCTGCGCCTCGGCACAGGTGGTCGGGTCGGCCACGGTGGGGCCGCTGGCGATCACCTCGGGCGCGTCGCCGGGCACGTCGCTGATCAGCAGCGTGATCACCTTGGCCGGTGCGCACAACGCCGCCAGGCGGCCACCCTTGATGCTGGAGAGGTGCTTGCGCACGCAGTTCATCTCGCCGATGGTCGCGCCACTGCGCAACAAGGCCTTGTTGACGTCCTGTTTGTCCTCCAGCGTGACGCCCCTGGCCGGCAGCGCCAACAGGGACGAGCCGCCGCCGGAGATGAGGCACAGCACCAGGTCGTCGGCGCCCAGGCCCTGGGTCAGCCCGATGATGCGTTCGGCCGCCTTTCGGCCCGCGTCGTCGGGCACCGGGTGGGCCGCCTCGACGACCTCGATGCGACCCGGCTTCAGTCGGTAGGCGGGCGGCACATGGTCGTAGCGCGTCACCACCAGGCCGGACAGCGGCGCCTCGCGCGGCCACAAAGCGTCCACCGCGGCGGCCATCGCGCCCCCCGCCTTGCCGGCACCGATCAC
>JAYSVE010000074.1:0-2357 GCA_043718725.1 Methylibium sp. | reverse complement strand
CCACGATCATCGAGAAGGTGACGAACACCTGCATCAGCACCGACAGCATGTTCTTGGCGCGCACCAGGCCGCCGTAGAACAGCGCCAGGCCCGGCACCGTCATCAGGATGACCAGCAACGTGGCGACGATCATCCAGGCCACGTCGCCCTTGTTGGCCACCGGCGCGGGCGCGGCCGATGCCGCCTCGGCCACGGCAGGGGCAGCAGGGGCGGCGCTGGCAGCCGCGGCAGGCGCCGCCACCGACGCCGCGGCGGCCGGTGCGGACGCCGCCTTGTCCTGGGCCAGCGTTGCACCCGAAAAGCCGAGGGACGCGAGTCCCAGGGCCAGCATTGCAATCAGTTTTTTCATGGGGGTTGTCTCTTCTCTTGGGGGGCGTCAGAGGGCGTCTTTGCCGGTCTCGCCGGTGCGGATGCGCACCACCTGTTCGAGGGCGGTCACGAAGATCTTGCCGTCGCCGATCTTGCCGGTGCGGGCCGCGGCCTCGACGGCCTCGATGACGCGCTCGACGATGGCGTCGTCGACCGCCGCCTCCACCTTGACCTTGGGCAGGAAGTCGACCACGTACTCCGCGCCGCGGTACAGCTCGGTGTGGCCCTTCTGGCGGCCGAAGCCCTTGACCTCGGTTACCGTGATGCCTTGCACGCCGATGGCGCTGAGGGCCTCTCGCACTTCGTCAAGCTTGAATGGCTTGATGATCGCAGTCACCATTTTCATGGGGGTTCTCCAGTCGGGTTTCAGAAGGTTTTCTTGACGGCCAGCACGATGCCGGGCTTGCCCAGTTCCCGGCCGTTGACCGGTGACGAATAGAAGCCCTTGTCGGCGTCGGTGCCGACGATCGCGGCGCTCACGACGAACCCGCTCAGGTCCATCGAGGCGGTCAGGGAATAGTCGGTGTAGCTGCCGACGCCGGAGTTCGGGCCCTTGATTTTCTGGTAGCCCATGTGCGGCGTCAGGCTGACGCCACCGCCCACCGCAAACGTCGCGCCACCCTCCAGGTAGAAGCTGTTCTTGCTGTCGGCATTGCCGAAGGTGTTGGTCACCGAATGGGAATACTTGACGGTCGCCGGTCCGAAGGTCATCGCGCCGTACAGCTCGGTGGTGTTGGGGTGCGGGGTGAGGCGGTGGCGCGGGTACTGGTAGGCCAGCACGCCCACGTCGTAGGCCAGGCCGGGGGCGATCTCGCCTTTCAAGCCGCCGTAGAGGTCGACCTCGACACCGGCGCCGCCGCCGGGAATGTCCCTGATCCAGCGGATGGTCGAGGCCCAGACGCCCACATAAAAGCCGGCGGGCAACGCATAGTCCACGCCGCCCTGCACGGCGGGCTTCAGGCGCGATTGCGAAATGCCCCGGTAGCGGTAGTCGGTCGTCAGGCCGACGTTGAAGCTCAGCGGGCTGTCTTCGGCCCTTGAAACCGCCGGCAGGGCGGTCAGCGCCAGGGTGGCGGCGATGGCGAGGATGGATTTGTTCATGTTCGGTGCTCCAGGATCTTTCAAAAAGAAGGGGGTCTGGAGAGACATCGCAGTTTCTGTGCCCGCTGGCGCAGCCTCGCCTGTGCCCCATTTCAGCCCGGCAGAGACTGAACAGCGTTGCGGAATGCACCACGACGGCCCATTGCCTTGTTTTGGTGCGCCATCGGTGCGCGAGCCGGCATGAAACGCGCGGGCACAATCCGCGCAACGGCCGAGCCCGGGTCGATCTCGACCGGCAAGCCGTTGCCCTTGCCCGCCCCGCCGGCCGGACACCCTCAAGAACACTGGAACAAACCATGTCCCTCGCCGTCGTTCACAGCCGTGCGCTGGATGCGCTGGAGGCGCCCGAGGTCACCGTCGAGGTGCACCTGGCCAATGGCCTGCCCAGCGTGACCCTGGTCGGCCTGGCCGACACCGAGGTGAAGGAAGCACGCGAACGCGTCCGCGCGGCATTGCAGAACAGCGGGCTGGAGTTCCCAAGCAACAAGCGCATCACCGTCAATCTGGCACCGGCCGACCTGCCCAAGGAGTCGGGCCGCTTCGACCTGCCGATCGCGCTGGGCATCCTGGCGGCCAGCGGCCAGATCGACGCCGCCCGCATGGCGCAGTTCGAGTTCGCCGGGGAGTTGTCGCTGTCGGGCGAGTTGCGCCCGGTGCGCGGCGCGCTCGCGATGGCGCTGGCGCTGCGCCGCGGCGCCGGCGCCGGCGGCCGCAGCCTGGTGCTGCCGAGGGCCAGCGCGCAGGAAGCCGCCCTGGTCGACGGCCTGCGCATTCATGGCGCCGGCCATTTGCTCGACGTGGTCCGCGCCTTGCTGCCGGGTGATGCGGCCCTGGCCCAGCCGCTGCCGCTGGCGCAAGCGGCGCCGCGCGGTGCGCCGGCGTCGGTG
>JAYSVE010000730.1:0-7693 GCA_043718725.1 Methylibium sp. | reverse complement strand
CGCACGAGAAGTACTGCTCGGCCAGCATCATGTTGGCCAAGACCGCGCAAATCACCACCAGTTTCGAGCTTGGGACAGGCTGAGGCAACCGCCCGCATCGGCCGAACCGTTCAAATATGGTGCGCCGTGCCCGTCATGACGCGCGCCGCGGCCCGCATGAGCCAACGCACGGGCAGAGGCAATTCCACGGCGCCGGCGGTTTGCGCGCCAGCCGCATGGCGCGCTTCGTCGTCCTTCATCTGGCGGACGATGGCGCGCGAAGCCTGGTCCGATGGCGGCAGTAGGTCCAGGTGACCTTCGAGGTGCTGCTCGACCTGGCGTTCGGTTTCAACCACGAAGCCCAAGCTGATCGAATCGCCTGCCCGCCCGGCCAGCAAGCCAATGCCGAAGGCCCCGGCATACCAAAGCGGGTTCAGGATACTGGTTCGGGCGCCGAGTTCGCGCAGGCGTTGCTGGGTCCAGCAAAGATGATCGGTCTCCTCCCTCGCCGCCGCTTCGAAATGCGTTTTCAACGCTGCATTTCGCGTTGCCAGGGCCTGGGCTTGATACATCGCCTGGGCACAGACCTCACCGACGTGGTTGACGCGCATCAAGCTGCCCGACAAGCGTCTCTCGGTCGGATTCAGCGCGCCCTGCTGCGAGATGGGGGCTGGGCAAGGCCGCGAGGCGCTTCCCGTACCCGACAAGGTCCGCAGGCTGTTGTCGACCGCCACCCACAGTGAATCCAAGGCCATGATTCGCCCATCGAGAGGAGTTGAAGCGCCCCAGAATAAGGCACGTTGACCCACCCTGCACGGTGATCCCTCAACGTGGGCAGGGCGTCACAGGGCGGCCTGGCAGGGCATCCCGCCGCTCCATCGCCACTCGTTGTGCTCAGGCAACACAAAGGCCCTTTTTGTCCGGCAGTCCTTGGCAATCAAGGGGGCGCTCTGGTGCAATACACACAACTTCCGCTGAGGGGGTTGGCCTGATCTGCCCCAACGGGTGCCTCTTGATCGGGACCTCTTATTCAACCTAGGAGATCGTTGTAATGAAAAAATCCCTTCTCGCACTTGCAGTGCTGGGCGCGTTCGCAGGTGTTGCCTCGGCCCAGTCGTCGGTGACAATTTTTGGTTTGCTTGACATGGCCGTCAGCAGGGGCAATGGCGGTACGGCGGCTGGCGACAGCAACCCCGGTGCCAACGGCACCTCCAGGGCATACCTGGTGAGGCAATCGGCGGCTTCGCGCCTTGGCTTCCGTGGCACGGAAGACATGGGCGGCGGTTTGTCGGCCCAGTTCAACATCGAGCATCGCTTCACGCCCGATGATGGCAACGCCGCCACCCCGTTCTGGAACGCTCGCAGCTATGTTCAACTGACCAGCGCCGCCGTCGGTTCGGTCTACCTGGGTCGTGATTACACCCCGGCCTTCTGGCCCGCAGTCAAGACCGATCCGTTCGGCTGGGACGGTGTCGGCCAGGTCGGCATTGGTCAGTACGCCAAGTTCCGCTCCACCGGCGGGGTTCGCACCGCCAATACCGTCGGCTACAAATCGGCCAGCTTCGGTGGTGTGACGGTTCAGGCTGCGGTGAGCCTGGGTGAGGCCACTCTCGGCCGTACCGTTGGCTTCAACGTCGAATACGCGGGTGGCCCGATCTATGCAGGTGTTGGCTTCGAGAAGATCAACGAGGGCCCGGCCGCTTTGGCTGGCAACCAGATGGTCAACGTTGGCGCCGCGTACGACCTGGGCTTCATCCGCCCGGCCGTCCACTTCGCGAGCACCAAGACCGGCGTCGGCAGCACGGCCAAGAACACGGCCGTCATGCTTGCGCTGACGGCCCCGATCGGCCCGGCCAAGATCAAGTTCGCCATCAACCGTCTTGACCCGCAAGGCGCGTCCAACAACGAAACCCACCTTGGGCTGGGCGTTGACTACGCGCTCAGCAAGCGCACTGGCGTGTACGCCGACTTCGGTCGTGGCACGCAGGCCGTTGCTGCTGGACCCAAGCCGACCAACAACCAGGCTGTGGCTGTTGGCGTGAAGCACACGTTCTGAGGGCCTGCTCGCTTTTTGCGAGCATCCCCCAGAGCATGTTGAAAGGCCGCCTTCGGGCGGCCTTTTTCATGGCGCAATCGGCACGGGCGCGCCATTCCGAAGGTTCAGGCCCGCCGCTGGCCCGGCAACACCAAGAGATGGTCGAGATCAATGGTCTCGCCGGCGCCCCGACCAGTGCATGCTTGGTGCGAGACGAGACACTCAGCGGGCGTTCGCTGCTTCATGAGCTAAGGACATTCCCCTTTGACCAGACGCGGGAAAATGGGTCTGATCGGTTGTCTCGCATGCGCAGGACAGCCGAGCGCCACTGAATCGCCCCGTCGGCGCCGACGCCGGTGCTGGTGTGGCAAGGCGCACCTCGCGACAGCGATCTTTCGAACCCTCACAAATCGATGCTTGCATTCATCCTGCGCCGCCTGGTCCAAGCCGTGATCGTGATGCTGGCGGTGGCCTTCATCGCATTCATGCTGTTCCAGTACGTCGGGGACCCGGTGACGAATCTGCTGGGGCAAGACGCTACCCCCGAGCAACGCCAGCAACTTCGCGCCGATCTGGGCCTGGACCAGCCTTTTCCGGTGCAGTTCGCGCGCTTCATCGGCAATGCCGTTCAAGGCGAGTTCGGGCTCAGTCTGCGCCAGGGCCGCAAGGTGTCGGCGCTGGTCGCCGAGCGCCTTCCGGCCACGTTGGAGCTGTCGTTGTCGGCCGCCTTGATCGCCCTGTTGCTGGGCATCCCGATGGGCGTTTATGCGGCGCTGCGGCGCGGCACTTTCCTGTCGCAGGTGATGATGACGCTGTCGCTCCTGGGGGTGTCGCTGCCGACGTTTCTGATCGGCATTTTGCTCATCCTGCTGTTCGCGGTGACGCTGAAGTGGCTGCCGAGTTTTGGTCGCGGTGACGTCGTCAGCCTGGGAAGCTGGACCACCGGCTTCCTGACCGTGGACGGCTGGAAGCATTTGATCTTGCCGGCGATCACGCTGG
Organism: Methylibium sp.; assembly: GCA_043718725.1. Lineage (GTDB taxonomy): Bacteria > Pseudomonadota > Gammaproteobacteria > Burkholderiales > Burkholderiaceae_C > LGRD01. The sequence continues at coordinate 4,680 of JAYSVE010000730.1, read as the reverse complement.
CGATCTTCCAGCTCACGCTGATCATGCGGCTGGTGCGTTCGGAAATGCTGGAAGTGCTGCGCACCGACTACATCCGCTTTGCCCGCGCACGCGGCTTGCCGGACCGCGCGGTCTACTTCGGGCACGCGCTGAAGAACACCTTGGTGCCTGTGATCACCATCACCGGCCTGAACCTTGGGGCGCTGATCGCTTTTGCGATCATCACAGAGACGGTCTTCCAATGGCCAGGCATGGGCGCCTTGTTCATCCAGGCGGTGACGTTTGCAGACATCCCCGTGATGGCCGCGTACCTGTGTCTCATCGCACTCATTTTCGTGGTGATCAACCTGGTGGTTGATCTGATGTATTTCGCCGTCGATCCCCGCTTGCGGGTGGAAATGCCGGCCGGGGGACATTGATGTTGCCAACCTTGAGGCCACCCGCGGGTGGCTTGTTCGAGCGCCTGCGCGCCCTGCATCCGGAGCTCACCGCATTCCGGCGCGACCTGCACGCCCACCCCGAGCTGGGTTTCGAAGAGGTTCGCACCGCCGCCCGGGTGGCCGAGGCGCTGCGGGTGTGTGGGGTCGACGAGGTCCACACCGGCATCGGCAAGACCGGCGTTGTCGGCATCGTTCGCGGCAAGCGGACTGCATCTGGGCGCAGCGTCGGCCTGCGGGCCGACATGGACGCGCTGCCGATGCGCGAGGAAAACGATTTTGCCTGGCGCTCCACGACGGGCGGCCTGATGCATGGCTGCGGCCACGATGGCCACACGACGATGCTGATCGGCGCCGCCCGGGCGCTGGCGGCAACCCGCCAGTTCGATGGGACCGTGGTGCTGATCTTTCAGCCCGGCGAAGAGGGTTTTGCCGGCGCCAAGGCGATGATCGACGATGGCCTGTTCGAGCGCTTTGCGGTCGACTCGGTTTACGCCATGCACAACTGGCCGAGCCTGGCGCCCGGGATGATCGGCGTCAATCCGGGGCCGATGATGGCGGCGGCCGACCGCATCGAGATCACCATCAATGGCCGGGGCGGGCATGGCGCGCACCCGTACATGACCATCGACCCGGTGCTGGTGGCCGCGCACATCATCACCGCCGCGCAAAGCCTGGTGTCGCGCAACGTCAACCCGCTGGACAACGCCGTCGTGAGCCTGTGCGCCATGCAGGCCGGCGACCTGGGCGCGTACAGCGTGATCCCGCGCCAGGCCCGCCTGATGGGCACCGTGCGCACCTTCCGGCGCGAGGTCCAGGACATGCTGGAGGAGCGGCTCGGACGGCTGGTCGAATCGGTGGCCATCGGGTTCGGCGCGACGGCCACGCTCGACTACCGCCGCGCCTACCCCGCGACCATCAACACGCCCAAGGAGGCGATGTTCGCCGCCGACGTCGCGGCGACGCTGGTGGGCGAGGAGCACGTCATTCGCGACCTGCCGCCGAGCATGGGGGCGGAAGACTTTTCCTTCATGCTCCAGACCAAACCCGGCGCCTACCTGCGGCTGGGGCAGGGTGGCGAGGGCGGCTGCTTCCTGCACAGCACCCGCTACGACTTCAATGACGAGGTCTTGCCGTTGGGCGCGGCTCTATTTGCCTCGCTGGCCGAGCAAGCCATGCCGCTGGCACTGGCCTGAATCCAGCACTGACCCGGAGACGGATGATGACCTTCAAACACCTTGTCCGTGCCAACGACGCCCCCTGCGCTGGCGCAGTGACGGCTCATCGCGTCGGGTCTGCATGACCGCCTCGTTCCAGCGGGAGCCGGGTGCGTTGCATCGCTTCTTAGACGGTGACGTCTGGCACAGTTTTCGCACGTCGCCGGTGGCCATGTTTTCGGCGTTCATTGCGTTGTTGTGCATCACCGCCGCGCTCGGCGCCGATTTCATCGCACCGCACAACCCCTTTGACCTGAAGACCTTGGAGCTGAGCGATTCGATGCTTCCCCCCGTCTGGATGGAGGGTGGCAAGGCGCGCTATTTTCTGGGCACCGACGAACAGGGCCGCGATGTGTTGTCCGCATTGATGTACGGCGCGCGAATCTCCCTGTTCGTCGGCGGCGCCGCGGTGGTTTTCTCGGTGCTGATCGGCGTGAGCCTGGGGCTCTTGTCCGGCTACGTCGGCGGGCGGCTTGACGCCTTCATCATGCGTTTGTGCGATGTGATGCTGTCGTTCCCCGCCATCCTGATTGCCTTGCTGATTTCGGGCGTGGGCCGCGCGCTGTTCCCCTCGGCCGACGATTCGCTGGCCTTCGGCGTGCTGATCGTCGCCATCTCGCTCGGTGGTTGGGTTCAGTACGCGCGCACGGTGCGGGGCTCCACCATGGTCGAGCGCAACAAGGAATACGTGCAGGCCGCGCGCGTGATCGGCGTGACCCAGTTGCGCATCATGTTCAAGCACGTGCTGCCCAACGTGATGGGTCCGGTGCTGGTGCTGGCCACCATCCAGGTCGCCACCGCCATCCTGACCGAGGCGACCTTGTCTTTCCTCGGGGTGGGTGTGTCGCCCACCTCGCCCTCGCTGGGTACCTTCATCAACGAAGGCAACAAGCAGTTGTTCAGCGGCGCGTGGTGGCTGGTGATCTTCCCGGGGTTGATGCTGGTCATGATTGCGCTGAGCATCAACCTGTTCGGCGACTGGCTGCGCGACGCGTTGAACCCGCGTTTGCGCTGACGCCACGCCCAAGCCGAGTGGCACCCCGCCTGGACTGCTTCGATGACCACCCCGTTGCTTGAAGTGAAGAACCTGCGCGTCGAGTTCCCGACCCGGCGCGCGACGCTGGTCGCGCTGGACGACATCTCGTTCGACATTGCGCCGGGGGAGATCCTGGGCGTCGTCGGCGAGTCGGGTGCCGGCAAGTCGCTCACCGGTTCGGCGATCATCGGCCTGCTCGACCCACCCGGGCGCGTGGCCTCGGGCGAGATCCGCTTCGACGGGCGCCGCATCGACAACCTGCCCTATGACGAAATGCGCAAGGTGCGCGGGCGCCACATCGGCGCCATTTTTCAGGACCCGCTGACCTCGTTGAACCCGCTCTACACGGTGGGGCAACAACTGGTCGAAACGATCCAGACCCACCTGCGGGTCGGCGCCGTCGAAGCGCGCCAACGGGCCGTCAGGCTGCTCGAAGAAACCGGCATCCAGGCGGCAGAGCAGCGCATCGACCAGTACCCGCACCAGTTTTCCGGCGGCATGCGCCAGCGCGTCGTGATCGCCCTGGCGCTGGCCGCCGAGCCGCGGCTGATCGTCGCCGATGAACCCACCACGGCTTTGGATGTTTCGGTCCAAGCGCAAATCATTTCGCTGCTCAAGCGGCTGTGCAAAGACCACGGTGCGGCGGTGATGCTGGTCACCCACGACATGGGCGTGATCGCGGAAACCTGCGACCGGGTGGCGGTGATGTACGCCGGCCGCATCGCCGAGATCGGGCCGGTGCACGACGTGATCCACTCACCCGCCCACCCCTACACCGTGGGGCTGATGGGCTCGATTCCCGCGATGGACGAAGACCACGAACGCCTTCTCCAGATCGACGGCGCCATGCCCAGGCTCACCGCCATTCCGCGCGGCTGCGCGTTCAACCCGCGTTGCCCGAAGGTGTTCGAGCGCTGCCGCACCGACCGACCCGACCTGGTGCAAGCCGGCGCCACGCGCGCGGCGTGTTGGCTGCGAGCCGGGACACCGAGGGTTGTGGCATGAACCCGTTGACCCGCCCCAACGGCGAATTGCGCAGTGCGCGGCACGAAGGTCCACCCGTGGCTGCGTCGGTCACGGCGCAGCCACCGCTGGTCGAGGTGCGCGACCTGTCAAAAACGTTTGATGTCTCCGCACCCTGGCTCAATCGGGTCGTCGAACGCAAGCCACGCCAGTTCGTCCACGCCGTCGACGGCGTGAGTTTCTCGATCCGGCGCGGCCAGACCCTGGCGCTGGTGGGTGAATCGGGCTGCGGCAAGAGCACGGTGGCGCGCCTGCTGGTGGGTTTGTACGCGCCCACCCAGGGGCGCGTGAATTTTGATGGACTCGACATTGCCGCCACCTTGGCCACCTCGGCTGCGCAAGCCTTGCGCCGGCGCATGCAGATGATTTTTCAAGACCCCTACGCCAGCCTGAACCCGCGCTGGAAGATCGAAGACATCGTCGGAGAACCGCTCAAGGAGCACGGTCTGGTGCGCGGGTCGAACCCGGTCTCGACGCGGGTGGACCCGGTTGAACTCAAGCTGCGGGTCGCCGACCTGTTGAAGTCGGTGGGTCTGGCCGCGGCCGACATGGAGAAGTTCCCGCACCAGTTCTCGGGCGGCCAGCGCCAACGCATCTCGATCGCGCGGGCTCTGGCCACGCAGCCCGAGTTCCTGGTCTGCGACGAGCCCACCTCGGCGCTCGACGTGTCGGTGCAAGCGCAGGTGCTCAACATCATGAAGGACCTGCAACGCAAGCAGGGCCTGACCTACCTGTTCATCTCGCACAACCTGGCCGTTGTGCGCCACGTGAGTGACCAGGTGGGCGTGATGTACCTGGGCCGTCTCGCCGAACTGGCCGACAAGAGCACGCTCTTCTCGACGCCGCGCCACCCCTACACGCGCATGCTGCTGGACGCCATCCCAGACATCCACATGAGCGGGCGCGCCCGCACACCGGTCCAGGGTGAGGTGCCCAACCCGCTCAGTCCGCCGAGCGGGTGCACCTTCCACCCGCGTTGCCCGCATGC
>JAYSVE010000729.1:0-3261 GCA_043718725.1 Methylibium sp. | reverse complement strand
GGCGCAGGCGCTGGGTCGCCCGGCCGTGCCTTGTCTCAAAAGCGGCCTCGTAGGCGGCCGCCTGGACGGCCTGGCGCTCGTCTTCGAGGCCCTGCGCTTCGGCGAAGGCTTCGAGGCTGGGCTGCTCGAGGAATGGCTCCAGAGCGGGGTCGGCGATGCGGGTGGCGTCGAGGCGCACCAGGCGCGCGGTGCCGAACCGGTCCTCGCGCTTCGCGGCGGCGGCGAACTCATTCCGGATCCAGGCGATGGTGGCGCGCACGGTGCGCTGGTCGCTGGCCTCGCCCTCGACGCGGAAGTAGCGCTCCCAGCTTTCGCGGGGATCGAGACCTTGCACCACCGAACGCATGAAGGCGAAGTGGCCGACGTGCAGCTTGCGTTGGCGGGCGGCGCTGACCGGGGTGGCACTGCGCGGCGGCGTGCGGGTGGAGGTGCCGGACAGCGGCGCTGACGTTCCGGAACCCGCGCCCTGCCCTGCGCGCGCGGCCTTCGAGCCTTTCGGGCCGTTCTGGTCCGTGCTGGCCGGCGCCTTGGCGTCGCGTGCGCTCATTGCGCGAGCCGCCTGTATGTGAAAGTGAGCGCGGCGGCGAGGTTGATGCGGGCCTGGGCTTCGAGCAGGGCCACCGCGTGCTCGCCGCGGTACAGCCGCGGGCGATCCAGGACACTCGGCAGGACCCGGGCGCGCGCCTCCTGGTAGCGCAAGCCCGGCACGAACGCGTACTCCTTGCGCACGTCCGGGTCATCGCGCTCGAAGCGCTCGGCCGGGCTGCCGAGGATGGACAGGTCGATGTCGACGAGCAACTGCGACCTGGCCGCGGCCCACGTTGCGGCGAGCGCGGCGTCAGCGAGCGGGGTCGGATCGATGTCAGTCACGGGCACGGCCGGGCGTTACAGCGCCTGGGGCCACTGGAGAGCCCACAGGTCGCTCACGGCCCTCCCCTCTCGTTTGCTGCCGGTCGCCGTCGGGCACCAGACCGGTTGACCGCGGTTCAGCCATCAGCGCCGGCCCTCCTCGATCATGTCGCGGAGGGAGATCCCGTCGCCCAGGGGCCGCTCGTCGCGGCTCTTCCGGATCCGGGTCGCCAACCGGCTCACTGGGTCCAACGCCCTGGGGGCCCTGGCCGGCGTCAAGCCTGCGACTCGCTCGCCGTGCTGCGTGTTGACGTTCTCCTGGCCGCGCGCTGCTCGCTCCCCCAGTTCGCAACAGCGGTTCTTGACTTCGAATGTGCCGTCGTTGGTCATGGTGAGATTTCCTGATGCCGGGCGTCGCTGGTTGCCCGCTGGTGGCTCGCTGGCTTGGCGCTACCCGGCTTCTTGCGCGAAGTGCTTCAGGGACACGATCATCTGCCTTGCTTTGGTACCGAACCGCTCAAACCCATGATGAACGTAGAAGGCCTCGGCTGCATCGTCCTTGGCCTCCACGACCAAGGCAAGAACAGCAACTTCGGAGCGCAGAGCCCGAAGGGCCGCATCGGCCAGCAGGGCCGCCCCCAACTTGTGGCCCTGAAACGCTTTGTCGACTGCGAGGCGGCCGACCCTGGCCACAGGCACCGAGGGATAGCGAGGAAGGCGCTTGGCGAGTGTGTCGGGCAAGTCGGTCAGCGGTACACCACCGGCCGCCAAGGTGTAGTACCCGGCGACCTTGTTCGTCATGGCTTCGACCGCGACGTAGCAAGCGGTGGCGCGGCGACGAACATCTTGCGTTGCCTGGCGTGAGAGATAGGCATCCAGGGCGTCGACGCCGCATGCAAAGCCGTCGCGGGCATGATTCGGCCCCAGCACCTCCAGACGAAAGGTGGCCGTCACTCCGCGCCGGCGATCAGGCGTCTGCGGGCTTTGAGCGCGCGTTGCATGGCGGGCGCGAGCGCAGGCGGATTCAGCAGCATTTCGGCGAACCGATGCTGGTCGTCCACCGACAGGCGGATGATCTGAGCGTTCTCAATGGTCTGGTGGGCGTCCTTCAGAGCTGCAGCCACAAGGAAGTCGCTGATGCTGCGGCCCTGGAGTTCTGCGGCGCGCCGAACGACTGCCAGCGACTCTGGCGCGATGCGCGCTTCAACGCGTGCCGTGCGGATGGGTACTTGGGTAGGCATGGCGATCCTCGTTTGATGGCATAAGTGTACGTTGTAATGCCGTACAAGATCAAACCCACTGACGGCGGCATGTCGTGGTCGATGTCGAGGGGGCTGGTCAGCGTGGTTCTCCTTTCGGATCAAGCACTTGGGCGATTGTCGCCCCCTGTCTGCTGGTGGTCAGGCGCCTTCGACGCGTGCCCGACCGAGAGTTGACCCTGCATGTGGCCTGTACGGTATGATATCGCGTCGCATTTGCAACGCACCTATGAAGTCCTCATCCTTCCCTTCCCTGCGCGTCGAGCCCGAGTTGCGTGAGGCCGCTGAGAGCGTCCTTCGCGATGGCGAGACGCTCACCAATTTGATCGAGACCTCGGTCCGTGAAACGATCCAGCGTCGACGAGTTCAGGAGGAATTCATTGCCCGCGGCCTGCGCTCGCGCGAAGATGCGCAGCGGACAGGCGTCTACCACTCCGCTGAGTCTGTTCATTCAGAGCTGGAGCGACGCCTCGATGCGCGGCGGAAGTTGGTCCTGGGGTGAGCGCGGCGTTTGAAGTACGGTACTCCGACGCGGCGCGAGAGGACCTGTTTCGGCTGTTTGACTTCCTGCTCGATCGGGTCAAGACCGCAGAGGATTTCGATTCTGCACAGCTTGCGATCGATGTGATCCGGGACACCGTGGAGCGAAGCCTCAGCAGGACGCCGTTCGTGTACCGCAAAGCCGGTGATAGCCCGTTCCTGCGCGAGTTGCTGATCCCCTTCCGTAGTGCCGGCTACGTTGCACTCTACGAGATTGAGGACGCAGCTCATGTCACCGTCCTGGCGGTGCGCCACCAGATCGAGGATGACTATCACTGAGCCGTGCCCGTGGCACTACACCACGAAAACATCGAAGGCCTCCAGGGTGTCTCGATAGTCGGGAAAGCGCCAACAGGGGTACATAGGCGCCCGGCGCTTGCTGGGTATTGACGCCGCTGCGCACGAACAGGGCCACCGCCAGGTGCAGATTGTTCCGGTTGCTGACGTACAGGATGCCGTCCGCCGTGGCGGCGTCGTTGTGGATCGCCGCAATGTCGCGGGTGGCGCGGTAGTGTCGGCCGGCGCTGACGATGTTGCCGATGTTCATGGTCGTCAGCAGGTCGCCACAGAGCGGGAACAGTTGCAGTTGGGGTGCGTGAGGCCGCTGGAGATC
>JAYSVE010000728.1:0-3265 GCA_043718725.1 Methylibium sp. | reverse complement strand
CCCAGTACCCGCACGGCAAGTTCACCGACGTGGTGCCGCGCGGCGGCAATGCCGGCGGCGGCGGCCAGCCGGGCTGGGTGCTCAAGTGCAAGGGCTGGCAGACCGACCCCAACGCCTACATCTACTTCACCATCCAGGGCCAGGCCTGGGCGCCGATCTGCGACGCCATCGGCAAGCCCGAGTGGAAGAACGACCCCGACTACATGACGCCCAAGGCGCGCCAGCCGCACATCACGGCCATCTTCGCCACCATCGAGGAATGGCTGCAGGACAAGACCAAGTTCGAGGCGGTCGACATCCTGCGCAAGTTCGACATCCCCTGCGCGCCGGTAATGTCGATGAAGGAGATCTCGGTCGACCCGTCGTTGCGCGCCAGCGGCACCATCACCGAAGTCGACCACAAGGAGCGCGGCAAATACCTCACGGTGGGCAGCCCGATCAAGTTCTCGGACATGAAGGTCGAGATCACCGGCTCGCCGCTGCTGGGCGAACACACCGACGAGGTGCTGGCCGAGCTGGGCTACAGCCGGGACCGGATCGCGGCATTGCACACCGCCAAGGCGGTCTGAGCCATGGCCACGGCGGTGAACCTCGAGCACCTGGTGGCGGCGATCGGGGACGCGATCCTCGTCTGCGACGCCAGTGGCGCGATCACGCTGTGGAACCCGGGGGCCGAGCGCATGTTCGGCCACACCGAGAGCGAGGCGCTGGGCAAATCACTCGATCTGATCTGCCCGGAGCGCCTGCGCAAGCGCCACTGGGACGGCTACCACAAGACGATGGAAACCGGCGAAACCCGTTACGGCAATGATGTGCTGCGGGTGCCCGCGGTGCACAAGGACGGCCGCGCGATGTCGATCGCTTTCACGGTGGCGATGCTGCATGCCCCCGACGGCAAGGTGAGCGCGATTGCGGCGGTCATTCGGGACGAGACGGCACGGTTCAATGAGGAGCGGGCGTTGAAGAAGCGGGTGGCGGAGTTGGAGGCGGCGGCGAAGGGTGGCTCGGTCTGAGTTTGAACTGAAGCGCGCTGCCTGTGTGCACGCGGCCCCGCGTTGAGTGACCCCGACTTCATAGCTTCGAAAGGAAAGCGAGCAACGCCTCGTTGAATGCTGATGTCTGTTGTCTTGGCGCGCCGTGCCAAGCGCCCTTGATGGTGATGAGTTGAGACGCCGGAATGCATCGGCTGGTGTTCTCGGCCAAGATTCGTAGCCAAGTTCTCGTCAGTTCGCCCTTGGTGATCGTGACCGGAATATTGAGCGTGCCGAGTTGCTCGCAGCTCAGTTGCACCGGGGGTGGCGCGTTGAACTAAACCGGAATCGTCCGCGCGTTGTCAAGATGCACTGCGCGCGCGGTGGCGTTCAACTGGTCGAACGCACCGGGCGTTGCGTTGACGAAGTCAAGCAACCGGCGCGTCGCCTCATCGTTGTTCCCGGCGTTGACGGCATCCCGAACCGCCGAAAGGCCCTTGGTGTCCTCTGCAACCGCTGCACGATCTGCCGCCGACGTCATTGCGGTTCCGATCGGAGGGGTTCGTTCAGAAACTTGCCCCGGACCAGTTCAGGATGCTGGGCAGCAACGATCGCCGCGATCTGGCTGCCGTACGATTGCCCGACCAGCACCACCGGCCCGGCCTTCAACCCGCGAATGAAGTCCGCAACATCGGCTACGTGCGTAGCGTGCGACCACTGGGTGAGCCAAGATTTCGACATGCCCTGCGCAGTACCCATAGCGCGCAGGTCTGAACAGTGGCGCTCCGACAGCTTGGAATCCTGCCGACGTCAAGGCAGATGCCTGGATTGACAGGCTTGATGACAAGCTGCGGCTGTTGGCAACCCAGCCACTGATGGGGCGATCAAGAGAGGAACTGGCGCCCGGCGTACGGAGCCTCCCCTTTGGCCGGTACGTCCTTTTCTACCCACCGCTTGATGACGGCATCGACGTTGTTGGCCTGCTGCATTCGGCGCGAGATTCAGAGTCGGTCTTCGAAGACGAGCCGCCGAAAGCCTGAGAGCACTTCAGCCGGCCGCACAAGCAACACCGATACCAGTCTTTTACGACCACAGACGGTGTTTGACCATTTAATGCTTGCAAAGTAGTTCTTTAGCGCGAAAATTGGCAATCTGTCCAATTTAATCCCATAGAAGCAGGTCTAACGTGCGCCGCGTCATCCCCACCCCCTTCCCCAGCGACCCGTTGCTGAAAGACGCGGCCGCGTTTGGCGCGGCCATCCGCGCCGCCCGCACCGGTGCGGGCATGACACTGGCGGACGCGGCGATGACGCTGGGCATCGCCAAGCAGACACTCGCTGACCTGGAGAAGGCCAGCGCCTCGGTCGGCTTGGCCATGGCGCTCAAGGTGGCCCGCGAATTGGGCGTGGCCGTGTTTGCCGCACCGGCCGCTGACCGCGAGCCGGTGCGCCGTTTGATCATCGGTGCGCGGCAAGTCGCCGTACCGGCGGCACCTGCCAAGCCTGCTGGCACCGGCAGCGGCCGATAGCCACCGACCGCAACCCATGACGAGGCTCGACGTTTGGCTGGATCAAGACCGCGTCGGCCGACTGTTGCACGACGGCGCCACAAACCGGTTCGCGTTCGACTACACGCGGCCCTGGCGCGACGCGCAACGGAGCTTCCCTATCACGCCGCGCATTCCGCTGGTGCCCGTCGACGGACAAACGCCCGAGTCGCACAGCGCCGAGGTGCGCCAGTTCTTCGAGAACCTGTTGCCCGAGGGCGAGGCGCTCGACCATGCCGCACAGGCCAACGGGATCTCCAAGTCGAACCTGGTGGGCTTGATGGTGGCGCTGGGCAAAGAGACCGCCGGGGCGCTGCGCGTGCTTGTGGCGCGTGACGGTGCGGATGGCGGCGATCTGCCCGTGGACCCGCGCGCCAGTCACGCTGATCGCCAGCCCTTGCGGCGGGTGACCGCGGAAGAGCTGTCTGGCCGCATTCAGCAGCGCGCACAAACGCCATTCTCGGTATGGGACGGCAAGGTTCGCCTGTCCATCGCGGGTTACCAGGACAAGATTGCGCTCTACCAGCGCGGAGACGAGTGGTACCTCGTCGACGGCCCTCGCCTGGCCTCCACCGTGATCGTCAAACCGATGCCGGCCCGGCCGCAGTGGGCGGGGCTGCCCGGCAACGAGTACCTGTGCATGCAACTTGCGCAGCGCTCCGGCCTGGATGTGGCGGCAACGCAATTGGTTCACGTGCCCGAACCGGTGCTGTTTGTCCGGCGCTTTGACCGTGTTGAGCAGGGTGAT